>JAJYOO010000175.1 GCA_021796155.1 Chloroflexota bacterium | reverse complement strand
CCGCGAGCCGCGACCTGAAATCATTCATACTGTTGGACTTGAGCAATGCGTGGCACAGGGCAAAGCCGCGATTGGATGGGACGATAAATATACAAACGAAGAATGGCATAACCCTTCGACTTCGCTTCACTCCGCTCAGGGCAAAACACATTTACGCAAAGGCATCGGTGTCGCGATGGTGATGCAAGGCACAGCCATTCCATATTTGGACATGGGCGGCGCTTCGGTCAAGATGAACGATGACGGCTCATTCAATCTGCAAGTCGGCGCAACCGATTTGGGCACCGGCTCAGACACAGTCATCGCACAGATGGTGGCCGAAGTGCTTGGCGTTCCGCTTGATGACATCATCACTTATTCGTCGGACACGGATTTCACACCGTTTGATAAGGGCGCATACGCGTCATCAACGACATACATTTCCGGTGCGGCGGCAGTCAAAGCGGCGGAGATGGCTGCAGAGCGAATCAAAATCCGCGCGGCGAAAATGCTGGGTGAAAGTGACCATTCCCAGATTCGATTATTTGACAAGCACGCGCACGCGCCGAACGGAAAATCTGTATCGCTTGCTGAAATTGCCTTGGATACTTTACATCGCAACGATCAGGAACAGATCATGGGCGTTGGCTCATACGTCTCGCCTTCATCGCCGCCGCCGTTCGCCGCGCAATTTGCCGAGGTCACCGTGGATACAGAAACTGGCGCGGTAACAGTTGATAAGTTGGTGATGGCCGTTGACTCGGGCGTCATCGTGAATCCACTGACGGCGTCTGGTCAGATCGAGGGCGGCATGACTCAGGCATTGGGTTATGCCGTCTGCGAGGAAATGCGCTACGACGAAAAAGGAAATGCCATCGAACGCGACCTGGACGATTATCACATTTTCCGCGCGGACGAAATGCCCGAGCTTGAAACCATTTTCGTGGAAACGTTCGAGCCGAGCCATCCATTTGGCGTCAAAGCCGTGGCAGAGATTCCCATGGATGGTGTCGCACCCGCGGTTGGGAATGCCGTCCTTGATGCGGTCGGCGTGAATATTGACAACAATCCAATCACGCCAGAAAAAGTGTGGAAGGCGTTGAAAATGAAGTAAATGCAAAAGACCTGACGAAACGAAACCCGTCAGGTCTTTTGATAAAATATCTCGCACCAATCAGTTATTGTTACCAAACACGGAAACCTTAGTATCATTCCTATCATTCCAACATGCAGAGGAGAGCATCAATTAAGCCCGGTAAATTTCGGGACGTCAACTTCCATTCGTCATGACAACTACAGAATTAATTTATCTTCTGCCTTATGCCGCGTCTTTCGGGCTTTCCATGAGTGTGCTTGTTTACGTGGGACAGCGCCGTCACACACAAAGCACGGACGCTTATGTTTGGCTTATTGCAGGCCAGGCACTTTGGATGCTCGCCTACATCCTTGAATTGTTAATGCCTACACTCTCGGGAAAGTTATTCTGGGATAGCGTACAATGGCTGGCCAGCGAAATAACAATCGTCGCGTTACCAGTGTTTACCTTCCAATATACAAAACAAAAACTAAGAAATGCAAAGCTCCTTTTTCAACTTTCGTTGATCATCCCGGTTTTATTCATTCCGATCGTTCTAACCGACGGGATTTTTCATTGGCTCCGGATAAATCCCTATCTCAATATTTCCGCCCCGCTCTCCGAAGTTAATTACGGCAACACCCCGCTTGCAACCGGTTATTACCTTTATGGATATGCGGTCGCTGTGATTGGCCTGAGTTTTCTCATTCCTTATTTCTTTCAGCCGCATAATCTTTTTAGGGCACAAATCGTTACAATCGTTGTAGGGATTTTGTTCCCGATTGTCGGCACCATCCTTTCCCTTGCAAGGGTGCAGTTGGGCATCTGGCAAGACCCAATTCCGTTTGGTATCGCGATTGGAAGCGCGGTCCTTTTGTGGGGCATTTATCGTTATCAGATTTTCGAAATCCTTCCGGTGGGACGCGATAAAGTCTTCGAGGACTTGGCCGACCCGGTGGTCATCCTCGATAATCGAAATATGGTGATAGATATTAACCGCGCCATGCTGGACTTATTGGGAATTGAATCCGGGCAGGCTATTGGGCATCCGGCCAAAACCGTATTTGCAGATTCACCGATCCCAATCAAACTACACATGCAGGTGACATACGCCCGCACGGATACTTTGTTCAAATTGCAGGGCAAGACCGTCTCCTATGAGTTGACGGTGTGGCCGATGTATGACCAACGGCGAAATCTTGTGGGACGGATTTTCATTTCGCACGACATTACCGCGTTGAAGGAACTTGAACAAAACCTCCGCGATTTGAACGCCGAACTCGAACAACGCGTCCGGACGCGGACTGAGGAACTGGCCGCCGCGTACGATACGACTCTCGAAGGCTGGGCCAAAGCGCTTGAACTACGCAACAAGGAAACAGAAGGCCACAGCCGCCGCGTGGTCGAAACAACGCTGACGCTTGCGCGTATGTTACACGTCCCCGAATCAGAATTGCCGCACATCTATCGCGGCACGATATTGCATGACATCGGCAAAATGGCAATCCCCGACAGCATTTTGAGCAAAGAAGATTCCCTGACCGAAGAAGAACGCGCCATCATAAAAAAGCATCCAGAGATTGCCCATCAACTGCTACACCGGATTCCCTATTTACAAAAGGCGCTCGAAATTCCATATTGCCATCATGAGCGCTGGGACGGAACAGGGTATCCACGCGGGTTGAAAGGCGAAGAGATACCATTAGCCGCGCGCATCTTCTCGGTCGTTGACGTTTGGGACGCCATTCAATCAGATCGTCCTTACAAGAAGAGCTGGCCGCGCCAGGAGGCGGCGCAGTATATACGCGATCACGCAGGCACATATTTTGATCCGATTGTTGTCAATGCTTTTCTTAATTTAATCGAGCAAGGCAAGATATAATCTCAGCGGGAATTCAGCTATGTCAGAACAAATCTTTGTCATTGGTCATATCAACCCCGACACGGACTCCATCGCAGCCGCGCTGGGATATGCCTGGCTCTTGCGGGAACGGGATAAAGCTCCAGCGGTGGCCGCACGTGCGGGAGCGGTCAGCCCGCAAACGTCGTGGGTATTGAAGCGATTAAATCTTGAAGCGCCGATCCTGCTCACAGACGCGTCGCCGCGTTTTGAATCCATCATGCAGCGACTCGATACGATCCGGCCCGAAGGTCAACTTGGCGCGGCGTGGACTCTCGCTTCGCGTACGGGCGGCATCGCACCGGTCGTCAGCGAAGATGGAAAACCATTTGGCATCATCAACGGTTTGAGTCTGTTCAAATATTTTACCGAGACGCTTGGCCCGCGCCCCGGCGACACAACCGTGCGCGAGATGATGTCGGTCAGTTGCCGCGAAGCCGCGGATACAGCCGTCCCGAAATACGCGGCCAATGCAAAGATCCGTGACATGCTCAATAAAATCTTGCGCGACGAATATAACGATTATTGGGTCGTGGATGAAAGCGGGCGCTATCTCGGTATCGCACACCAGCGCGAAGTTCTGAATCCGCCGCGCCTGAAAATCATTCTCGTGGATCATAACGAGCCGCGCCAGGCAATCGCCGCGCTCGATGAAGCTGACCTGCTTGAGATTCTCGATCATCATCGACTCGGCAATCCGTCCACACATCAGCCGATTCGATTCACGGTGGATGTCGTCGGTTCGACGTCAACTCTCGTTTCAGAATTGACTGCCGAGGCCGGACTCTCCATGCCGCCCGCGTTGGCCGGTGCGCTTCTTTCCGGACTTTTAGCGGACACCCTTATCTTGACTTCTCCCACCACGACGTCGCGCGACAAAGATGCCGCGCAGCGATTGTCGCGTTGGGCATTCGTCGGCGGAAGTCCGCTCGCAGGCGAGTCAATCGAATCGTATGGCAAGGCTGTTTTATCCGCGGGCGCGGGACTCTCGAATCGCGATCCGAAAGATGTAGTCAGCACGGATATCAAATCCTACGACGCAGGCGGATTCAAATTCGCGGTAGCACAGGCTGAAGTTACCGACTTGATGCAATTGACTGAACACCTTCAACCGCTTTGTTCCGCCCTCGACGACTTGCGCGATAAGCGCGGCCTCGACTTTGCCATGCTGCTCATCACCGACATCGTGCGCGGTTCGAGTCGGTTGCTTGTATCTGGCAGCGCCCCGCCAATCTTGGATGATCTCCCCTACCCGCCTCTGCCCGACGGCACGCGCGACGCGCCGGGAGTTGTCTCAAGAAAGAAACAATTGTTGCCTGTGGTGTTGGGATTGCTGGAAAGATGAGGTGCGATGAACAACAAACTCATCGCCAAAAGTATTGCAATGATTCTTGGAACAATACTTGTAACCGCCTGTGCAAGCCAGACTATTGTCA
Source organism: Chloroflexota bacterium (assembly GCA_021796155.1). Next base: position 1,498 of record JAJYOO010000175.1, on the reverse strand, counting down.
CAACTCAACCCGCAGAGAATCCACAACTAATCGCCATCAATAATTTTCGTGTCGTGTTGGGTTTACCTAATCTACCTTTGGGATCAAAAGGCACGGAATACATGTCCAATGCGCCAACCAGTGGTTTGTCTGTTGCGATTTACGTTGACAGCGCTGGCCGCAGATTCTCCGTCGAGCCGAACAGCAATACAGTCGTCGAGATGGACGCGAGAGATTTGCTTTCATCCATTCCAGCGAACGCGCCAGTCATTTCGGCGAATGTATTGAAAGCAAGAGCGCTGAGAATTGCAAACACAGTGTCGCCGGGTTTTGATTCACTGTTGCCAAGTCTGAACGACAATAGTGGGAACAAAGGCGATAATTATTTCTTCGATTGGCGAAAACCTATTTCGCCAAATCAAATGATGCCACCGTTCATCCAAATCGGCATTCATAAAAGCGGTTTGATCTTTGCCTACTACAACACCTTATCGTTCAAATAAGCAAAACATAACCATGTTATGATTCGGGGATGCAGATAAGTCGAGAATCTGTTGCAATCCTTACCGCATGAAACAAAAAGGTTTGTCATGCCGCCCACTTTGGATGGAAAATACACATCCGGAAAACATAAGGGATATTTATTCCGCGAGAAGCGCCGTCCGCCTTTTCTGCCGATCAGCCTGATTATTCTCGCATTGATCATCCTGGGCTTCTCGCTGATCAATCCCATCCAGCAAATCACAAACATCAATCCACAAAATATCACTGTCCCGCCGCCGACAGCCACCGCCACAGCATTGCCGCGCCCAACTGATGTCAACGGCGGGCACATTGTCTTCACCTGCACACGCGGCAGCTATAACCAAATCTGCATGATCAATGCGGACGGCACAGGCTTCCGTCAATTGACGAACGACACGACCAATTCGTATTATCCCGCGCTGTCACCGGACGGCAGCACCGTTGTGTACTCGGCGAATCAAAATGGCAGTTTCGATCTATTCGAGATAAACTTGGCAACATCGCAAATCAGCCAGCTCACTTATTACGTCGGCAACGTTGTCTCACCAAGCTTTTCTCCGGACGGAAAACAAATTGTCTTCGTCAATCGTGTTGGTAACGCGCCGTCCGCGTTATGGATTATGGACAAGTCGGGACGAAACCAACGCGAGCTTTATGGAGGGCCGAAGGACATTGTCAGCGCGGCATGGTCGCCGGACGGCCGCACGATTGCTTTTGCAATGGCAGTGGACACACAATTTTCATATCAGATTTTTTTGCTCGACGCAAAGAATCCAAAATCCGCGCAGCAGATCACACAAGGCAGGACGGACATCGGCGGAAGCCTCGCCTGGTCGCCGGACGGAAAAAGTCTTTTGCTCTTTGCCGGACCCGTGGACGGACGCCGGATTTTCCGCCTTGATCTCACGAACGGTGCAATCACTCAATTGACTTTTGACGGTAACAGCGCTTCGGCGTTTTATTCACCTGACGGACAATACATCGTCTATAACTC
>JAJYOO010000174.1 GCA_021796155.1 Chloroflexota bacterium | reverse complement strand
TGGGAGGTGTTTTTTTTTGCTCACCAAAGCATTTTGGCGCGACCCAATCAATCCCATTTTTTCTACTCAGTTAGTTAATGAAGGAAATGCACATCAGTTTGTTTGCTGTAATTTTGGTTGGCAGATGTCGGAGCATGATGTAAAAAGATTAGTTCACGATGAGCACATCAAACCGTGTATTGCAATTTGTAGCTAAATAAGGTAATATTGACTTAGCAACCTTACAAAATTGCAAAGTGGTCAACTCCGACATAATTTACTTGCTTTTAGACGTTGTACCGAGTGATTTGAAGCCTATCCGGGTTTCGTATTGGTGTTTTTGTTCCTTCACTAATAAATATGGCTCTCCCGCTTTTGCCGAGGTACATCAGCAAAGTGCGGTGGACTTTTTGCAGATTTCATAGATTGTGCAGAAAAAAATCTGCTAAACCTGCATAGTCTGTGAATAATTGTCGGTCTCTCCCGTTGCACCGAAGAGCCATAAACATATAGTAGAGGAGAGAAAGAGGAGAGAAAATGGAAATTCGTTTGTATTTTCAAATGTTAAGGCGCGGCTGGTGGCTTATTGTTTTGACTGCCTTGCTTGCGTTAGCTGCATCGTTGTTTTTTTCGTTTTTGGTGACCCCTCAATATCGGGCTACAGCAAGTTTCATTCTGATCCCAAGCAGTATTTCTCTCAGCACGGGCCCGGATGTTGTCCGCAGCTACGATACGATAGGCAGTGTATCGGTCATTTCCACCTACGCCCAGATCATGAATAGTGACAGGATTTATTCGGACACTCTGGCTATGCTTAAACTCCAGCCTCAGCAAGTAAAGGATTACACCTATCAAGCGGCAGTGCTTCCCAATACAACCATTTTGGAGTTAAGCGTTACAGGCCCCGACCCAAATGTTGTGGCGGCACTGGCCAATGCGATTGGCGATCAGACTATCAGCTATTCTGACCGTATCAACCAAGTATTTGTAATTACCTTTTTGGATAGGGCCGTTCCGCCTACACTTCCCATCAGCCCGCAGCCATTGCTCAACGCTGGCGTGGCGCTGGTCTTTGGATTGATCGCAGGCGCGGTGTTGGCCGTTTTGCGGGAGCAGCTTCGTATCCCGTTGGATGCGTTCCGGCAGAGGCATCGCTTGGATCCGATCACTGGGGTTTACAGTAGTCGGTATTTCCCTCGTGCGGTTGATGAATCTCTGGCCGAGAATCCGAATGAGGTATTCACAATTGGGTTCGTGGAGCTAACGGGTCTTCGCGATACGGTCGATTCATTACCGACGGCAAGTCAGCAATGGATCTTGCGAAAAGTAACAGATTTGTTGCGGAATGAACTACGTGGTAATGATGTGATTGGGCGTCGGAATGAATTGAGTTTTGAATTAATGCTGCCCAATACTTCCGCCTCGGCAGCAAACCGAATTTTTGAACGTATCCATCAGGCGCTTTCGACGCCGCTTGAATTAGGCGCCTTGGGGATAACGGTAAACCTTGATTCCCATATTGGCGGTGCGGAATACAGCAACAACATTTCTGTTTCGGAATTGTTTGCAAAGGCCGAGAATGCCTTGACTAACGCCAGAAGGGACAATGCGAATCCAATCTATGTTTGGGGAATAAAGAGTCCGTTTTGGCCACAGCAGGAAGCAAACGCCGGGTAATTATGTTTCTGAAACTCGTGTCCATCATCCCATGGCTGCTCGGACTTCCTGGCTGTCACAGCGTTTCCATCCTTGTTGGTAAAAAATTACCCTGCTGAAAATCAGTTCTTGACCCTGCCTGATTTCTCGCGTGGGTTGGGTTGTCATCGGGATGGCAGTAAGTATTATCCGGGCCGGTTTAGGTGATGTTTTATGCACATTGATTACACCCTGTTAGTCCTGCTGAGCGTTCCCGCTCTCATTACATTTATTTTGCTGACACTGAGACCCGGCTTGGGGCTGGTGATCTTGGTCTTTGCCGTTTACACCAATCTGTCGGATATCCTTATATCGAAGTTTGGTTTGCCATCTCTCGCACAACCCTTGGTCAGCCTGCTTGTCTTGGTGATCGTAACCAGGTGGCTGGTATTTCAAGATCAATTCCAAGGATGGGTTGCGCCAGCCCTACTAATGGGAACATACACATTGCTCGGTTCGCTTTCCCTGTTTTACGCATCGAACGTAACCCAAACCAGCGTCTCACTGCTTTCTTACTTGAAAGATGTGATTATTGGCTTGGTGGCCATCTTCTTGATTCAAAATCCAAAATCCTTGCGGTGGGCTGTGTGGTCTCTTTTGGCTGCAGGGATTTTGATGGGGACGATATCAATCTTTCAGGTTTTTACTGGCACGTTTAGTAGACTGTATGCCGGATTTGGGCAAGTTGCCAGCCTCTCTGCTGGTGATTATCGCGTCGCAGGCGTTTTGAATGACCCCAATTTTTACGGGCAAATCATGGTAGTCCTTGTGCCGTTGGCTTTTGAAAGACTCCTGGATGAAAAGCGGCTTCTCTTAAGAATCCTGGCGGGTTGGGCATTGTTTGTTTGCATAGTTACCATTCTCTATACTTATTCGCGCGGCGACTTCCTTGCGCTTGGGGTGGTCGCTTTGCTCGCGATCATTCAGCAACCGCGGCGTCCGTTGATTCCAGTTTTTCTGTTATTGGCCTTTGGACTTCTGGCTTATCAAGTTCTTCCTGATCAATATACCCAACGCATCAGATCGCTACTTCAAGTGATACCGGGCGCCAGCAACTCTGTCACGCTGGATGCTTCGATTCAGGCCCGCGCTGCAACGGATGCAGTGGGATGGACGATGTTTACCCAGAATCCAATCTTTGGTGTGGGCGTTGGCAACTTTAATACCCGTTATTTGGAGTATGCTCGCCAATTGGGGCTGGGCCAAAACGTCGAGACCCAGTCTGCTCACAACCTGTTTCTTCAGGTTGCCGCGGAGAGAGGCATATTAGGCTTTCTGTCATTTGCGGCAATTATTTATTTTACTTTTAGGGCACTGGCACTCGCGAAGGGTCTCTTTGCGAAACAGAACATGAACGAGTTTGCGAATCTGTCTGCAGCGATGAGTGTTGGTTTGATCGGCTATCTGGTCGCGGCCATCTTCCTCCACGATGCTTACATTCGTTATCTATGGCTCCTGGTTGGGATCGCCTGGGGAGTTCTTCAAGCTGCGAAAAACAGTCATGCTGTTGAGTTTGAGGATGTTGTTGAGCCTGCTAATGCCGCGGGAGCTGAGATGGACGGTTATTCCCTGAATCCGCGTACATAAAATCATGGAAGATTCAAAGTCGCATTCCACGTTTGGCCGAACGACCGTCCACGGAACAGCGTGGAGATACCTTGCATTCATTTCCGGCAAGTTGTTGGTTTTTATCAGCACTGTTATATTAGCGCGTTTGTTGACGCCTGATGATTTCGGATTGGTCGGTTATGCCGTTACGGCCATTACATTTCTGGATATTGTGAATAATTTGGGCGTGGGGTCGGCGCTTATTTACCATACGGAAGACGAGAGAACCTCCACAACTGCTTTCTGGCTGAGTCTATTGTTTGGCGTTGGCCTCTTATGTGTTGGGTGGATAATGGCTCCCTACGCGGGTATTTACTTCCGCGATCCAAGAGTTGTCCCTGTTACCCGAGCGCTCAGTTTTACGTTTCCAATTAATGCTCTGGGTGGAATACAGGCTTCTGTTCTGTACAAAAAACTGGCGTTTGGGCGGATGCTTATCCCCGATATAACAATGGCCCTGGTTAAAGGCGCAGTGTCCATTGGGCTGGCAATGTTCGGGTTTGGCGCGTGGAGTCTGATCTGGGGTCAGATCGGCGGCGCGTTTGTCTCCTCCGTGGTTTACTGGATCATCACGCCATGGCATCCTTCTTTCGCTTTCGACACGAAGGTCGCCCGTACCCTTGTTTCCTACGGCATGAATATCGTCTGGGTTGATCTGATATCAGAAGTTTTGCTGAATCTTGATTATTTGCTTGTGGGGCGGTACCTCGGTTCGGTGGCGTTAGGCTTGTACACACTGGCCTTTCGTATGCCGGATCTGATGATTTTGCAGTTTGCCCGTGTATTGGGGCAGGTTGTATTTCCTGTTTTCACTCACATGCGCGAAGTCCCCGGCAATTTGACGCGCGCCTTCTCGCAGGTGTTGCGCTATGTTTCCTTGGTTACAGTCCCATTGGGAATCGGACTGGCCCTCGTTGCAGGCCCCTTGGTGTTAAGTCTTTTCACAAGCAAGTGGGCAGGTACGATTCCAGTAGTCCGAGCAATTGCCATTTATGCAATGCTTTTGTCTCTGGTATACAACGCTGGCGACGCTTACAAGGCCGAGGGGCGCCCGCAAGTGATAGTGTGGCTCAGCCTGGCTAGGTTGACGCTGCTATTTCCTGCGCTGTGGTGGGCTGTCACCGGTGCCGGCTCAATCATTGCTGTGGGTTGGATGCAGGCATTAGTAGCCTTCTTGGGGGCGATATTAGAACTTTATGTCGCAGCTCGTTTATTGCACCTTTCGATCGGCAATCTCATTAATGCGCTGCGGCCAGCTGTGTTGTCTGCTGTTTTGATGACGGTAATCGTTGAATTGGTGTTGTATCTCAGTGCTGCCGCTCCTGCATGGCAGCAATTGATGTTCGGCGTTGTTTCTGGAGCCTTTGCTTATTGTTCTGCTTTGTGGGTGCTGGAACGCGGAGTGGTTTTGGATGTGGTTCATACAGTGCGGTCCGCGGTGGTGCGGGAGGCATGATGCGGATTGCTCATCTGATCGATTCGTTGCATTGGGGCGGCGCGGAGAAATGGATTGCCTCGTTTGCAGAGGTTGCCAGACTTCGCGGGCTCGATGTGACGGTAATCAGCCTGCAAGCTTTTATTGCGAACAACCCATACAGAACGCAACTGGAATCGTTCGGGGCGAAAGTTGAAGCTTTATCCATTACGCGACTTTACAAGCCTGCAGCAGTGCCCATATTGACTCGCGTCTTCCGCTCTGGTGGGTTCGACGTGATTCAAACGCACTTGTCACATGCGAACGTCCTTGGAACATTCGCAGGAAGATTGGCTGGTATTCCGGTTGTGGCGACTTTGCATAGTACTCACCTGGATACGCGAGGGCACTATCGGATGAGATCCATGGCTGAGCAAATTGCGCTTCGTTACATTGCATGTCAGATTATCGCAGTTGGCAATGGAGTGGCTGAGGCGCACCGCGTCCGGCTCGGATCCAAGGAATTGAATGTGGTACCGAACGCTGTCAAATCCGGACTCGTGCTTGCAGATTCCGAGCGGAGGAATCTCCGCGCTGATTTGGCGGGCGATCCGAATCGGACAATCATTATTGCTGTGGGTCGGATGGTTTTGCTAAAAGGATATGCTGAACTGTTGACGGCATTCGCTGAAGTGCGAAAGGATCACTCGGAGGCCTTTCTGCTCATTGTTGGAGATGGAAGTCTGCGCGGCGATTTGGAATCGCAGGCGTCTGCGTTGGGGATTGCCGGTGATATGCGATTCCTTGGATTACGCACGGATGTGCCTCGGCTGCTTGCCGCGTCGGATATTTTTGTTAATAACTCTTACTGGGAAGGGTTGTCCATGTCCATGCTGGAGGCAATGGCCGCCGGGTTGCCGATTATAGCCACGAATGTGGGGGAGGCGCCGTTCTTACTTGCTGATGGAAGAGGCTCCCTGATATCGCCGCGCGATGTGAGCGCATTGATAACCAGCCTGCGCAACATGCTCAATGATTCTTCGATTCGCAAGGGGGCCGGTGATGCCGCCCGCTCCTTCGCAGAGTCGCATTATGCGCTTGATCCTTGGTTCGACAAAGTATTGGAAGTTTACTCCAAGGCACAGCTTGCGCGACCAACGCTGGAAAGGGTGGGCTTTGCATGAAGGGCGTCATGATGCTTATCAATCTATT
>JAJYOO010000173.1 GCA_021796155.1 Chloroflexota bacterium | reverse complement strand
TTCGATTCATTTTGTAATTTCAGCGAGGTGAAATCATGTTTGGTTTTGAAGGTCCCGATAGACGCAAGGAGGAAGAACATGTCCGCAAGGAAGGACGCCTGCCGCCCGGGCAGTCGTTGACGCTTAAGTTTCCGGTCTTGCATTACGGGCCGGTTCCGCATTTCAACCCGGCGACGTGGGATTTCCGCGTATGGGGCGAAGTGGAGGAAGAAAAACGCTGGACGTGGGATGAGTTCAATAAATTGCCGCGCGCAAAGATCCAAATGGATATTCACTGCGTCACGCGCTGGAGCAAGTTCGATACGGTATGGGAGGGCATATCGGTAAAGCAACTCGTTAATGAAGGTTTCTTTAAGATCAAACCGACAGCGACGCATGTGATGCAGCACGCGGAATATGGATTTACTGTCAATCTTCCGCTGGAAGTTGTTTTGCAGGATAACTTTCTTTTGGCGACACACTTGAATGGCGAGCCGATCACGGCCGATCATGGTTATCCATTGCGCGGCGTGGTGGGATTCATTCCCAGACGCGAGGAAATGGAGACGCCGTATTTCTGGAAAGGCGCGAAATGGATTCGCTCGCTGGAATTTATGCCGCGCGATAAACGCGGATTTTGGGAACAAGCCGGTTATCACAACCGCGCGGATGTTTGGAAAGAAGAGCGTTTTGGTTAAAAAGAATTGACCGTCACCTTCAAGGTGACGGTCAATTTTATCTCGTGTAGGGGGACCCCGCCCCTACAATATGTTATGGTCGTTTGCCGAGCGTTATAGTAATATCTTGTTTCTGCGTTCCGCGCAAAACCGTCAATACCACTTTGTCGCCGGGGGATTTGTTCTCGATCAGATACGCCAGCATATCGTCGAATTGCAGAACAGGATGTCCATCAATTGCGACGATCAAGTCGCCGCCAGCGTTCAAGCCCTGGATGCTCGTTGGCTGAGTCCCGGCTTTGATTCCAGCCTGGTCTGCCGGGCCGCCCGCCACAACATCCGTGACGTATGCGCCGGTATCCTGCGTCAAACCAAGTGCCTGGATTTCATCGAGCGACATGCTGCTCATCGAGGAAAGGCCGAGGTACGGATAATCATATTTGCCGTTGCTGATCAAACTGGGCACGACGCGCTTGAGGATGTTCGACGCAATTGCAAAGCCGATGCCGGAGTTGACCGGTTCGCCCGTGGCCGTGAAGTTTGTCGTTTGGATGGCGCGGTTGACGCCGATCACTTCACCGTTGAGATTGAACAACGGGCCGCCGGAGTTGCCCGGGTTGATTGCCGCGTCGGTTTGGATGATGTCGCCCGCGGTGAAGAAAGTTTGTGCCTGGGGCTGGTTGCCGCTTCCCGGTGTGCTGGGCGAATTGGGGGCCGCGTGTTCAGAGTCGAGCGTGCGTTCGAGGCCAGAGACAATGCCAACCGTCATCGTTCCATTGAATCCAAACGGATTGCCGATGGCGACCACCGTCTGCCCAACTTTGACCTGACTCGAATCGCCGAGGGTTAACGGATGCAGTTCAGATGCTGGCGCATCTACTTTAACGATAGCCAGATCGGAGTCCAGATCGGTGCCGATGACGGTTCCATACGTCTTATAGCCCGAATGGAAATCCACTTCCACTTTGTTGTTCTGTGCGCCCTGTACCACGTGATAATTGGTGATGATGTCGCCCTGTGCATCGTAAACAAAGCCGGACCCAAGTGCGCCGCCTTGTGAGGTGATTACTTGAATCGCTACGACGCCCGGAATGGCATTTTGGTAAAGAGCTTCCAACGCATCCTGCGCGGCTGCCGGATTATTTGGAGCCTGCACCTGAATCGGAGGCTGGCCCGAGTTCGAGCTTGGCGCGGACGAAGATGATTGCGTCGCGCTCGATTGCGGAATCGCAATCGGCGCAGAGCCGATCTGGCATGCCATTGCTGCAAGCACAATGACAGCCAGTCCAACTAAAATTCGGTTCTTTTTCATTTATTTCTCCTTATGAAATGTGGCCGCCCTTAAGGTTTCCGGCGAGCCGCTTTTTCCAATAATGTTTTTTGTTCCGATGATAACTGTTTGGGGATTTGCACTTTCACGCGCACGAATAAATCTCCTTTTTGTGCGCTCTTCACATGGGGCATGCCGCGTCCCGCCAGACGGATGATCTGATCGGGCTGCGTGCCTGCCGGGATTTTCAACGTGACTTTGCCTTCCATCGTTTCGACCTGCGCTTCGCCGCCAAGCATAGCGGTGAACGCGTCAATCGTTGTGGACGTTTTTAGATCGTCGCCTTCGCGCTCGAAACGCGGATCGTCTGTAACTTCAACGATCAAATAAAGATCGGATCCATCTGGGGCCGCGCCGGCCGCGCGTATCTTCGAGCCGGTCTTCACTCCTTTCGGGATTCGGATTTCCAAGCGTCGTCCATTGCTGTCAAATGTGCGCGTCGTGCCGTTATACGCCTCCTGCAAATTTATGGTCACGGGCTGCTGATAATTTGGCATGGCGCGTGTACGTGTGCTCGTTCCCGCGCCGCCCATCCCGCCAAAGATCGAACGAAAGAAGTCCGAGAACATGCCTTCGCCGAACAAGTCGTTCAAGTTGCCATATTCCACGTGGACGTTGCCGCCGCCGGGCTGCCCGCTGAACCATTGACTCCAATCGAAGTCGCCGGGACCGCCACCGCGCTGCTGCCAGTTCGAATAAGCGCTTCCAAGCTGGTCATAACGCGAGCGTTTTTGCGGATCGCTCAACACCTGGTATGCCTCGTTGATCTCCTTGAACTTTTCCTCGGCTTGTTTGTCTCCGGGGTTGCGGTCAGGATGATATTGCATCGCCAGTTTGCGATACGCTTTGCGAACGTCGTCGGCGCTGGCCGAGCGTTCCAAACCTAAAATCTGATAATAGTCTTTGTAGTCCATCGGCGCAAATTTTATGCCTGTTATTAACGTCGGACAAGCGTGCGAAAAGGTGTCTAACGCAATTCTAACCTCAGTTATACTTATCAAGCTCTCATACAAATCCGAGGGCGTGGCAATCTCTTGCAGCAATATTGACTTTTATATCATTCCCAGATGAATGAGGGATGACATAACGAGGAATCAATGAAATCAATTTGTGTCTTTTGTGGATCTTCCGACAGCGTCTCTCCGGACTATTTGGCGGCGGCGCGTCAAACCGGGCGGACTCTCGCCGAGCGCGGACTCCGTTTAATTTTCGGCGGCGGCAAAACCGGTTTAATGGGAGCCGTTGCGGACGGCGTGCTCGAAGCGAAGGGCGAAGTCATCGGCGTCATTATCCCGTCCATGAATACGTCCGCGTTGGCGCATACGGGTTTGACGCGCATGGATGTTGTCCCCGGTATGCATGAACGCAAGGCTCGCATGCACGAACTGTCCGATGGATACATTGCATTGCCCGGCGGCTTTGGCACGTTCGATGAATTGTTCGAGGCGATCACGTGGGCACAGGTTGGCGCGCATGAAAAACCAATCGGTCTTTTGAATATAAAAAAATATTATGCTCCTCTGCTGACCGCGATTGACCATGCTGTGAATGAAGGCTTTATCTTTGAAGAACATCGCACCGCGTTGTGTTGTGATTCCGATCCTGGTAAATTGTTAGATGCAATGGCGAATCACCATCATCCGCGCGAGGCGGTCAAACGTTGGTTGAGGGAGGAATAACTTCGTAGGGGCGACTGGCCGTCGCCCCTACAATTTATTTGACGAACGATCCCAGCGGCCCTTTCGGATCAATCAAGCTTTTCAATTCGCTATATGAAATTGTCACCGTTTGCGGCCCGGCTACGTATGGCGCGACTTGATATTCATCGAACGTAATCATCAAACCGTCAGTCGTGATGTTCCAGTTTTTATAGTTCTGTGCTGTGGGCTCGGCGCCCTGTGCAAAAATATCACCGAAGCCGATGTCGCGCGTTTTGAGTTGGGCAATGCAATATTGTGAGATCGCGCTAAGATAATCCGCGTTGGACAGGAAGAGACTACTGAATGGAATATCTTTGCCCTGCTCGAGATCATAATTGAACGAGTAGATAAGATGATATGGGTGCGCCATTCCAGCAAGGTAACCCTCGGTCGCAAATTTGACACTCAAAACATTTCCAGGCGGTGAGACAAGTTGATACTTAACGTCGAGGTAGCTTGCCGCGGTAATCGGCGTCGGAGGATTTTGTGCCAACTTCGTTTTGAAATCGCTAATCAACCCCTGAACAAAATTATGCATCTCGGTTGTAAATGCTGCCGCACGTGGATCGTTGCTACCCGTCAGTGAAGGTATTTGCGCGGTGATGTTGTAATCGGGAGATTTACCAGTCTCTCCGAAAGGCACAGCAGTCAAAGTCACTTGTTGATAAAGAGGCGCGGGCGTAGCAGTCGGTATGCTGGTTGAAGTTGGCATGGCGGTGGGAGTCGCAGGCGCGGCGAGCGCGTTACAGGCAAGTAGGATAAGAAGGAATGCTGGAACAAAAAGCAGCTTTGAAGTTTTATTCATAAGATTCTCCTCTTTTCATGGATATGCAAACTTCATAGTGTAGCCATCACTTGTTTTGAAAATAGCTAAGTTTTGTCCGGTGTGCAACCAATGGCTTTGATCAGTCTCACCAGTTAAACTCATCCAATAATTTGGAACTTGAATTAATTTTATCGAGAACTGAACTACCCTCATAAAATTGCCCTTCGGTTCAAGAGGAAGTCCAGGAGTGCGGGGATCATAATAAACCTTGTCAACACGATAATCTTCAATCCGGCAATAAGCTGGAGCTTGATCGTCTCTGAAATAACTTAGCCACATTTCAATCAACTTCCCTGCAATCTGGTCTTCTGAAAAGCCAGTGGCATCCTTTTTCAAAAGGAGAATGTTAGCAGAATCGCAATATGTTATATCGCCAATGTTCGCGTTGTATGGCAATTGATTTTCTGCTGGAGTTGATGGCAGAATTAAGGTTGGCGTGGATTGAATAAATGTGGGTGTCGGAATTTGCGATGTAGAAACAGATTGATTTGTTCCACAAGCAGTTAAACATAACGCGATCAAAAGGACTGAAATCTTTTTCATGGACTATTTTCCATGAAGCACTTCAAGAATTGCAATTGTCTCTTGCTTGCCGCCATAACCATTTTCTCCGCCGGGGCCAACGCAGGAGGGACAGCCATCCTTGCATTCACATTCCGTGACTAATTCTAGCGCGCGTGCAATTAATTCATTGTGGATTTCAAATAACTTTTGGCTGAACCCGATGCCTGCCGGAATTTGATCGTATAAAAATACTGTAGGCAAACCGCGAATGCTTCCCGCCGCGTCGGTATGGACGCCGAGATCGTTTGGATCGCACATCAGGAACAATGGTGCTAGCTGACTCAACACATACGATAATCCCGCCAGGCCCGAACGGATGCGGACATTCTGTTCCGCTTTATGATGACATGACGGACACAATGTGATGAGATTTTCGAGTCGATTTGCTTCGGCAGCGGACGTAAATGCTTTGAACGGAATTTTGTGATGGACATCATGCTCACGCCCGTTTTCAGGAGTGCCACAAATTTGGCAACGGAATCCGTCGCGGGTCCGCACTGCGAGGCGGATGCGCGGCCAGTCGGGCCCATAATCATTTGGATCATTGGTCCAAGCTCCGCTGGCGCGCAGAGTCTCAGTCGTTGAATCCGAAAGCGAAAGCCAATAGCCGGTCGTTTGCAAATCGGTGGGCGGAAGATCGAGCGGCTCTTCTCCGAGATTTTCCTGCGTGAACCAACGCAATTTCTTGAAGCCGACCACTTGCGTTGTGACTTGAATTTCGCCCCAACCCTTTTCGCCGCCCGCCTCTTTCTCTCCCCCCATTTTAGGAGAAAATGGGGGGAGACGGAGGGGGGCAACATCCGTCTCACTCAAAATTTGAATTTCCGTTTCGCGTTGGGCTTCGGTGTAGTAATCGAGC
>JAJYOO010000172.1 GCA_021796155.1 Chloroflexota bacterium | reverse complement strand
GCGTGGAAGATCCGGCTGGCGTGGCCGTGACCGTCACGGTCGGCGTGGCAGTCGTCGGCGGAGGCGCAAACATAAGAGCAATGCCCCCGAGACAATAACAAGGAATCGTGGCGAGGATGATTGCGATCAGGATTAGGTGTCGGCGTGCGCGTGGATCGTCAGGGTCTCGCATCGGCATGATGATAACATACAAGAGGAAGAAGTGATAAGTGAGGAGGGAGTTAGAAGTAAAAAGCGCAAACGGCAGCGTGCATTCTCTTCTTTCTTCTTTCTATCTTGCGAAGGTATAATTTTGACAATGATCCCAATTCATCTTCGCATTGCGGGTTTTCTTTCGTATCGCGATCCTGTTGAAATAGATTTTACAACGTTCGATTTAGCCTGCGTTTCCGGACACAACGGTGCGGGCAAATCGTCTCTGTTGGACGCGATCACATGGGTGTTGTTTGGTCAGGCGCGTAAACGCGATGATTCACTGGTCAATTCGCAATCGAAGACAGCGGAAGTGGCATTGACCTTCGAATATGAGAAGAATGTTTATCGCATTTTGCGGACTCTGCCGCGCGGAAAAACAACGACGCTGGAATTTCAAATTTTGGACGACAAACAGGATGCAGAAAGCGGTAGGCAGACAACTGCTTTCCGCCTCCTGCCTTCTGCGAACTGGAAACCGCTCACCGAACGGACGCTGCGCGAAACGCAGGCACGCATCGAACAGACTTTGCGGCTTGAGTATGAAACCTTTGTCAACGCGGCATTCTTTTTGCAGGGACAGGCTGATCAATTCACGCAGCAAACCGCCAGCAAACGCAAGGATGTTTTAAGTAACATCCTTGGTCTTGAAATGTGGGAAATTTACAAACAGCGTACAGCAGATAAACGTAAAGCGCTCGAAGATGAAGTCGGTTCGATTGATGGACGCATCGCGGAGATCAACGCGGAGCTGGATGAAGAAGAGCCTCGCAGGCGCAGGCTCAAAGAATTGGAAGATGAGCTAAAGCGGCAAAGCGCAATGCGTAAAGCGCAGGAAGCCGCTTTGGAAAATCTTCGCAAGATCGCCGCCTCGCTCAATCAACAACTGGCCGCAGAAAAAGCAAAACTGGAAGAGGAAAGACGCGGGCTGAAAGAACAGGGGAAAGCAGCCAGCGATCAGTTGTCAGTGATCAGTGATTTGAGCGGTCAAATTGAAACAGCAAAGAAATCACTGGCAGAAGTCGAAAAGAAAATTACACAACGAAGCGAGTTTGAAGAAAATCGAAGCGCAGCGCGCGAGCAATTCGGTCAATTGAAAGCCGAGAATGAGTTACTCAAAGCGCAGATGGATGAACTCAAGGAGCGCATTGACCGGCTCGAGTCGGCGGAAGGCGCAACCTGCCCGTTGTGCGGACAGCCATTGAGTGAAAAACACCGCCAGTCCACATTGAAGCAATTGCAGGCGGAAGGAAAAGAAAAAGGCGACCGTTTCCGCGTCAACAAATCGAGCATGGATGATCTCGCGAAGCGAATTGCAGATTATGAATCCCAAATTACGAAAATCGAAAACGCTGAGAGAGAACGTCTGACATATTCCAATTCCGTCACGCAATTGACCGAGCGAATCGAAACAATCAAGAATTCGATCAAGAATTGGGAAACTGCTGGTGCGAAACGATTGAAAGAAGTTGAGGCGATTCTGGCAAGCGAAAAATACGCGGTTGAAACACAAAAGCCAACCATCAGCCTCGGCGAAGCGGAACGCGCGTTGCTCGATTTGCAGGAACAGGAAAATCGCCTCAATCAGGAAGTCGGTGCGGCGCGGCAAAAGGTGTCCGTGTTGGATGAACTGCGAAAACGCAAAGCTGATTATTCATCCGAGCGCGAGACGCTGGCCTTGCAAATCGGACGGCACAAGACTCTCGAACGCGCCTTCGGCAAGGACGGCGTCCCAGCTTTGTTGATTGAGCAGGCATTGCCGCAAATCGAAACCAAAGCCAATGAACTGCTCGACCGCTTGAGCGACGGGCAAATGTCAATTCGATTCGTGACACAGGCCGAGTACAGGGACAAGAAGCGCGAGGATAGGAAGGAAACACTCGACATCCAGATCAGCGACGCGACGGGCGTGCGGGATTATGAAATGTATTCGGGCGGCGAGGCGTTCCGCGTGAACTTCGCGATTCGATTGGCGCTTTCCGAAGTGCTGGCACAGCGCAAAGGAGCGCGCCTGCAAACGCTGGTGATTGATGAAGGTTTCGGCTCGCAGGATGCTGAGGGAAGACAAAGATTGATCGAGGCAATCAATTTGGTGAAGCATGACTTCGCAAAAATTTTAGTTATCACGCACCTCGACGAATTGAAGGATGCATTCCCAACGCGAATTGAAGTCGAGAAGACGGAACACGGTTCAACCGTTCACGTTATCTAATTCATGTTTTATCTTATTATCTCCACCGTCGCTTTTATCGTCGGTCTGATTGTCATTTACTGGCTTCATAATCAATATCATCTTGATATTATTGTTGAGCCTGCCGCACCGCTGGTGAATGGGCCGCTGATTTCTGTTTGCATCCCCGCACGAAATGAAGAATTGAATATTCGAGCTTGCGTGGAAGCGGTTCTGAATCAGACTTATCGAAATTTTGAAATCATTGTGTTGGATGACCGTTCAACAGATGCGACGCCAGAGATTCTTCGCGAGCTTGCTGCTCACAGCGACAAACTGAAAGTCATCAGCGGCTCGGACCTCCCCTCTGGCTGGGCAGGCAAACCCCATGCTTTGTATCAAGCCGCGAACGCGTGCGGCGAACGAAGTGAGTGGCTGTGTTTTATTGATGCCGACACTTTCCTCGCGCCCGGAGCACTGGCATCGTGTTATGCCAAAGCCGTTGAGACCGGTGCAGATTTATTCACAATTATGACATTTCAAATCACAGGCTCATTTTGGGAACGAGCCGTATTGCCGCTCGTGATGACCGCTCTATCGGTTGGATTCTCGCCGCGCAAGGTCAACGATCCAAGAAGAAAAGATGCCATCGCGAACGGTCAGTTTATTATGATCAAGCGAAATGTCTACGATGCCATCGGCGGGCACGAACGCGTGAAAGATCAAATTGTGGAAGACAAAGCCATTTCGGAATTGGTCAAATGGAATGGCTATCGTTTAATCGTCGCAGATGGCAGAGAAGTAGCTCGCACGCGCATGTACACATCCTTTGCAACCTTGTGGGAAGGCTGGACAAAAAACATCTATCTCGGTTTGCGTGACCAGCGCGGGTTGATGATACTCGGCGCGTTTGGCGCTCTCGTCTCCGTGATTGCCGCGCTGATCATGCCCATCTGGCCATTGCTTGGATTATTCTGGTTTTTTCATAATGGCGGATGGATGGCGCTTGCAGTCATTGTTGAGGCATTGATTGTCTGGACGGTATTGATTTTTATGCGCGCGATGGTCGCATACAAGATGAACATTCCGCGCTGGTACGCGTTGACAACGCCGCTCGGCGCGGCCGTCTTTGCGGCAATGATGTTCACATCAACATGGAAAGTGTTATCGGGTCAAGGCGTGACGTGGCGAGGAAGAAAATATAAGCCAATTAGGTAATTGGCGAGGCGCTCAGCCTTGTTGACTGTGTCTTGCTACAGCCTCGCTAAACTCTTCGGAAGTTGGGGGATAGATATCATACCAGTC
The DNA here is from genome assembly GCA_021796155.1 of Chloroflexota bacterium. The sequence continues at coordinate 2,283 of JAJYOO010000172.1, read as the reverse complement.
AATCATATAGACTCGCTCACGCTCAGCTTCGACTTGAGAAAGATCAATTGGAATGTTCGCACCCGGTCTTCCTCGCTTTTTGCCAACAACGATTGAAGTCAGAGGTGGCAATCCCTCGTCAATGCAATAAAAAGCAATGTGTCCAAGGATTTTGTTGAGGACCCCCTGTGCATTTCGTTGATACATTAGTTGCGACAAGAGTTCGTAAGTTAACGTTTGACGATTCATTGCGGCATTTGTGAGGATTAGCCATGCTTGCACGGCACGATCCGGTTGTTTTGATGATGGATTGAATTTACGCATTTCACTGCTCCCTTTTGTCGATGATGAAAAACAAGTTATTCAAGTTTTAACTACTGTGGTTCTTCTTCTCCTAGAATCATTTTATCCACGCCGCGGTCAATCTCCCACGGATAAATGATGAAGGCGTCCGTGACTGCCGCATAATAATCAGGGCGGACCGTGCCAAACAAACTGCGATACGGATTGAAATGTAATACGCACGTTTCAGGAAATCCGCCCGCGGCAGAGACGCGATTCTTCACAGAAGTGATCGTGCGGCCCGATCCCCAAACATCGTCCACAATCAACGTTGGACGACTACGCAGTTTATCCTCGGCAGGAAATTGAATGAACTCCGGCCACGCCATCAGGGAAGATTTTTCGTTGGCGGTCTGCGCGGGAAAATCCACAGCCGCCGTGAGAATATGCGTGATGTTCATCGCGTCCGCCAGCATTCCGCCAGGGACGATGCCGCCGCGCGTGATCATCACCATCGCGGTGAACTCGCGGCGAAATTGCGGGATGAGGTGGTCAATCAGACGATCCACCTCTTCCCAGGTTATGATCTCACGACGTCGTTCCGGCTTCATTTACCACCAAATTCATTTTATTCACTCTGAGGGAGCCGATGGTCGAGTACACTGAGCATAGCGAAGTGGTATCGAGACCAGGCGACCGAAGAGTCTCTTTGTTTGCGAGCTTGAGACTCTTCGCTCTGCTCAGAGTGACATTGTTGTCATTGTCCCAATACCGCCGCCAATGGAGCCGGCGCTGCCACCTGGATCGCGCGCCCTTGAGCCTGCGCTTTTTCAACATCGCGCGCCCACAGGAACAGACAGGTATTGTAAGCGGTCATGGTATAGGAACTGATGACGCTGGCAACCATCACGAAGATAAAGAAAATCAGCGCGCCGAGGCCGATGCCGATCACGAGTCCGGCCACGCTCGAATTGCTCACAGAAACGATTCCAAATCCGAGGCCGAAGCCGATCACGAGTCCGATCGCGCCGAGGACAAAACTGATCGCGCCCGTAATCCACTTCACGCCAACGGTGCTGACGCCGATCAGCAGCAAATTATTCTTTGCAATGTATGTGGCGCGCTTGACACCATCCACAAGATTGACATCTTCGATCATCATGGCGGGCAGGATCAGAAAAGAAGCTTCCGTCCAGACCGTTTCGAGAATGCTGCCCACTGCGTTGCCGATCATTCCCGCCGCGACATTGCGCGAACGATTGCTGCGATTGCGCAGCGCGCTGGTGAACAAACTGACAACCGTCGAAGCCGCGGCCAGGCTGAGAATGTGCCAGAACTCGCGCTGGACTTTTTCCCAGGCTTTGTCCATGCGGCCATCGCCCTCTGCGAGATAACCGTAAATCAGATAAACGGTCATGCCGGAGAATAAGTAACTTACCACGTAATGGACAAAAATCAGGATCGCTCCCAAGATGACCATGACGGCTTGACCGATAAAGCTGCTATCGCCGAGGATGAACGCGGCCCCGATCAATGGAACAATCCCGATAATTGAAACAATGAAGCCGACGATCATGGCATAGATGGACGGTTTGATCAAATCGTTGTCCTTGAATGCCATTTGCCAGGCTTGCTGCAAAAACGACCAACCACGCGCCAGACTCTGCATAAAGTTCTCCTTCTCTAAAATCGAACTGATTATAGCAAACTTACCGGTTCAACTTCAATCCGCCAACCGGGGAAAGATTCGCCTGCTAAAAGCGGCTCAAGATCACCGCCGCGCAAAACGATCTGCCAGCGATATTCATCATTTTGCTTTGAAAAAAAACAGGGCGCCGGACCAATCATAGTAATCAGCGATCGGTGTTCAGCGTCCAGTTGACGCTGGAGTTTCGCCGCGAGTTTGCGCGCTTCTGACTCGGCCACCGCCGCATCGCGATGGCGGAATTCGAATCGGACCAAACGCGCAGAAGGCGGATAACCCAGCCGTTTTCGCTGCTCAAGTTCGTATTGATAAAAACC
>JAJYOO010000171.1 GCA_021796155.1 Chloroflexota bacterium | reverse complement strand
CTTGGTCTCTTCATGCAGGTAAGATTTCACCGCAGTGACAATTCCTTTTTCGGTATCGAATCCGCCACTGTCAACAGCCTCCATCACGCGCTTGCGGACTTCGGGAATCAGCGCTTCCGCATCTTCAGGAGAAACAAATCCGCGTGTGATGATCTCCGGCTCGTGGAGCAACTGACCCGTGGATTGATCAATATTCACGTCAATCAATAGAATACCGTTACGCGCTAACATTTCGCGCTCGCGCATCACGCCGTGGTCAATGTCGCCGATGGATTCGCCATCCACGAAAATATATCCGCCGGGGATTCGTTCGCCGAGCTTTACCTTGTTGCCGACCAACTCAACCACTTGTCCATTTTCAACAACGATCACATCTTCTTCAGGAATACCAACTTGTTTCGCAAGATCGGCGTGTCTTATCAACTGACGTAATTCGCCATGGATGGGCATGAAGTGTTTGGGCCGCACTAGATTGATCAGAAGCTTTTGTTCCTCCTGACTGGCGTGGCCCGAAACATGGACGGGGGCAATGCCATCGTAAATGACTGTTGCACCGCGTCGGAGCAGACGATTGATCGTCTTGCTGATGCTTTCCTCGTTTCCCGGAATCGGATGCGATGAAAGTACAATCGTGTCGCCTTCTTTGAGACCGAATTGACGGTTCGTGCCGGTTGAAAGACGCCCCACCACTGATGATGGTTCGCCTTGCGATCCGGTACACATGATTGCCACTTTGTGGTTTTGCATGTTCAATGCTTGATCGAGCGGAACGAGCAATTCATCGGGAATATCAAGGTATCCAAGCTTGCGCGCGATCTTGACGTTATCAATCATGCTCGGGCCCGCCAACGCCATCTTGCGTCCGTTTTTGGCGGCAGCCGCGGCAACTTGTTGAATGCGCGAGATCAGCGATGCGAACGTCGCAACGATGACGCGGCCTTTTGCTTCTGCAAAAACTTTGTCGAAAGCCGGGCCGATGATCATCTCGGACGGAGTCCAGCCGGGGCGTTCCGCGTTCGTCGAGTCAGAAAGCAATAAGTCCACGCCTCGACTCGCAAATTCGGCCAGCTTGGCATAATCCGTCGGCCAGCCGTCCACCGGAGTATGATCAAATTTGAAGTCGCTCATGTGAACGATGAAACCGGCGGGCGTGGTGAGACCGAGTCCCACCGCGTCAGGGATGGAATGACAGATGTGGAAGAATTCGATTTTGAACGGGCCAATCTCGACTGATTCTCCCGCCTCCACCGTGTTTAATTCCGCTTTATCCAGCGCGCCGTTGCGAGCCAGCTTGACTTCGATCAGGCCGCGCGTCAATGGCGTGGCATACACTGGCGCGGAGATGTCGCTTAGTACATGATGGATCGCGCCGATGTGATCTTCGTGTCCATGGGTGATGACGATGCCAACCACTTGCCCGGCGCGGCTCCGTAAATATTCATAATCGGGGATGATGTAATCAACTCCGAGCATGTCGTTCTCAGGGAACATGATGCCGGTGTCTACAATCAAAATCTGGTTGTCATATTCGTAGGCCATCATGTTCTTGCCGACTTCCCCGAGACCACCCAGGGGAATGATCTTCAATTTTTTTCCGTGCTTACTCATTAGGTTTGTTTTACCTCACTTGGTTAAATAAATTTTTTATCCGCCAATGGCGGTTAAGGTCACTTTCAATATGTACAAAAATGCCCGAGGGAACTCAAGACTCCCGCGGGGCGGTTCGTGCCACACCTGCAATTACTTGTACTTGGCGCAAGTCCAAGTGCCTTGCAAAATGGCGCTGAAGCGCCATGAAAGTCATATCCAATGACAGTCAGTATAGCAGGCAGGGATGGATTTGTCAAAGTGTATGCGTAAAATTTTTGTTAACGATTTTTTGCCGACCGGTGATTACGTTCCATCATCAGATTGAACTCGACCTGCTTTTTCTCGATCTCTTTGTGGATGTCGAGCAGCTTCTTTTCCTCGACCAAAGTGGATTCCATTTGTTTTAGCTCGGCAATCTCTTTGAGCAACTCCACTTCGCGCGGAACCATGCCGGCGTTCTTCAAAATCGAATACGCGAGCCGGACTTCCTCGGGCGTATCGAAATACGCGGTCAGATCAATTGGCTTGCCTTTGCCCGGAAGGTTATCGAATTCGCCGCGTTCCATCGCTTCGCGGATAATTTTCTCGGTGGCTTTTTCAAATGGCATGTAATGATTTTACTCCGTCAGTGCATATTAAGTTTAAGCTCAAGCCGCCAAGCCTTGTAAGTTTCTCATTAATGGCCTTTGCGTCATGAACAGGGTTCTTTAATGGCGCCTCAGGATACTTTCCATTACCATAGATAAGTGCAATTTTGTTCATGTGGCCTTCAGGTTGAAGACTTATAACAAAGAGTCGGGTGAATTTTATCACCCGACTCTCGACTAACTACTCTCTATTCTCTTACTTCTTCTTCCCAAACTTCTTCATCAACAAGTCCTGCAACGTTGGCTGACCGATCTCTTGCAACTCATATCTCACGCGCTGATACGGCTTCTTCAACTTGATAACGCGCGTCAGGTCAATCGGTGTGCCGACGACGACCATATCCACGTCTGCCTTGTCAATCGTGGCTTCGAGGTCTTTCATCTGCTCCGCGCCGTATCCCATCGCTGGCAGGATCGGTCCCGTCTTTGGATATTTCTGATACGTCGCCGCAATGGACTTGACTGCGAACGGTCGCGGGTCAACGATCTCTTTCGCACCGAATCTGCGTGCCGCAACATAACCGGCGCCATAAGCCATCTCGCCATGAGTCAACGTCGGTCCGTCTTCGACAACGAGCACGCGCTTGCCGCGAATTGATTCGGGATTGTCAACGAACAGTGGGGAAGCGCCCTCGATGACAACAGCATTTGGATTGAGGCGATGCAAATTCTCGCGCACTGCAATCACGTTATCGGGGTCGGCGGTGTCCACCTTGTTGATGACGAACACATCTGCCATGCGAACGTTGGTCTCGCCCGGATAATATTTCGATTCGTGTCCGGGGCGATGCGGGTCAGCCACAACAATTTGATAATCGGAAACATAGAATGGAAAATCGTTATTGCCGCCATCCCATAAAATAATGTCCACTTCTTTTTCAGCGGCGCGCAAAATCTTTTCGTAATCCACACCGGCATAAACGATCACGCCGTTGTCAATGTGCGGCTCGTATTCCTCACGCTCTTCGATGGTCGTGTCGTATTCATCAAGATCATCATAGTTTGCAAATCGTTCAACTTCCTGCGCGACGAGGTTGCCGTACGGCATCGGATGGCGAATCGCTGCGACTTTATATCCCATCTCACGCAGGATGAGAGACACGCGTCGGGTCGTCTGACTTTTGCCGGATCCCGTCCGAACAGCACACACCGACACGACTGGCTTGGTGGACTTGACCTGCGTGTATTTTGGCCCCATCAAACGAAAGTCCGCACCTAATGAATTGACCAGCGCGGCTTTGTGCATCACATACTCATAAGGCACATCCGAATAGGCGAAGATGACCTGTTCCACGCTGTGCTTCTTGATAAGTTCAGGCAGTTCTTCTTCGGCGTGGATCTGGATTCCCTTCGGGTAAAGGTTGCCCGCCAGTTCCTTTGGATAGACGCGTCCTTCAATGTCTGGGATTTGCGTCGCGGTAAAAGCTACAACTTCGTAATCCTTGTTGCCGCGGAAGAACGTGTTGAAGTTGTGAAAGTCGCGTCCTGCCGCGCCCATGATGATGGTTTTGATTGGCATAGAATTTTCTCCTATCCTTGCATGTCACTCTGAGGACACGACACTTGCACCTGATGCAAGTGCAGGTGAATGTCCGAAGAGTCTCGCTTTTGGTTTTGAGACCCCTCGTTTCACTCAGGTGACATGATTGTAAATAAAAAAGGCTAAACGTAAAGATAACGTTTAGCCTATTCCTTACATGACCTCTGGCGCTTGAATATCCAATAATTTCAATGCGTTGGCGATGACCTGTTTTGCCGCGGCCACCAATCGCAATCGCGCCATACGAATTTCTTCGTTCTCCGATTGCAGGACCGGCACCGCATGATAGAACGAATGGAATGCGTTCGCCAGATCGTACGCGTAGTTTGCCATCACCATTGGACGATACTCGTTCGCCGCCTGTTGAACGACATCTGGGAACTGCGACATCTTCTCAATAACTTCAATCTCGTGCGAAGTAAGTTCATAATTAAAGTTTGAAGGTTGCAAGTTGGAAGGTTGAGTGTTTGCCTTCTTCAAAATCGAGTTAGCGCGCACGTGCGCGTTTTGGATATATGGACCTGTACGCCCATCGAACGATAACGCGTTATCCATTTCAAAGATCATGTCGCGGCTGTTATCCACCGATAACGTGGAATAGGCCATCGCGCCCAACCCGATCTGTTCCGCGACTTTTCTGCGCTCGGCTTCGCTCATGTCCGGCGACTTTTCAGACTCGACGGCTAGCACGCGACGGATGGCTTCATCCATCACATCTTTGAACAGTACCACGCGTCCGCGCCGCGCAGACATTGCGCCTTCAGGTAAGCTCACGAAGCCATAACCGAGGTGATAGCATTTTTCTGCTTGTTTGAATCCCCACAACTTCAAAATTGCGAATGCCTGCTGCAAGTGCATGGACTGCCGAACATCCACAACATAAATCGAACGGTCAACGTGATATTGCTCGAACTTGACTTTGGCCAGCGCCAAATCTTTTGTCAAATAAAGTGTCGTACCATCGGAACGCAGGATAATATTCGTCCGATATTTTTCTTTGGTCAGTCCCAGCTTTTCATCAATCTTGACAATGACCGCACCGCCTTGCGGGCGTTCATCATCGGCGATGCCTTTTTGAATCAATTCTTCGACAATTTCCTTGGCCGGCTCATCAACTTTTGATTCAAAGAACCATACATCTATCTTTACATCAAGAATGCGAAGGATGTCGTGCAGTTCTTCCAAGCTCCACTCACGCGTCTTCAGCCATAGATCGCGCACATACTTATCCCCCGAGTCCCATTTGCGATACATCTCGCGGCGCTCGGCATCATAAGCTTCACGCTTTTCTTTTTCTTCGAGCGTCTCATTTTCTTTTGGCTCGAGCATGGCCGTTGCTTCAACGTAAATTTTTAACAGCCATTGTCCGCGCTCGTGAATGCCCTGTGGCTCCTTGCCTTTATAAAATTTATCGTAAGCCCATAAGATTGTAATAACGCCAAGCCCGATGTCGCCGGGATACGAGGCGCGGATCGTATCAAAGCCAGCGAACTCAACAAGCCGAGCCAGTGATTCACCTAGGATTGTATTTCGATGATGACCAATATGAAATGAATGATGCGTGTTGGGCTGGGCATACTCGACCATGACCCGCTCATTTTTTGCCGCGCCCCGCCCAAAGTCCGCGCCAGAGGTGAGCACTTCGTCCACAACGCGACGCGCATATTCCGACGTCGAAAAATACAGATTAAGATAACCTTTGACCGCCTCGATGTGACTGATGCCATCCACGCGTCCAATCTGGACTTTGGCCTGCTCAGCGATTTCCTGAGCGCGTTGCGGCACCTGAATCTTTTTTCCGCTGCGCGCCTCACTGGCAGCCGTTGCGAAAAAAGATGTGGACATCCCCCATTCACCGCTGAATGGAATCGAAGTCCATTTCACCTCAGTGAGTGGAATATTATTTTGCGAACAAAACTCGCGTATCTTTGCTTCGATGACTTGTTGTTCTTTTTCAAACATGATGATGGATTATATCAAACGGTCCATCCCCGGCCCTCCCCAAATTCACAGAATTTGGGGAGGGCGTCACACAGTGACGGGTGGGGTTGGGGCAGGCAACAAAAAGCGGGAGCAAAATCGCTCCCGCTTTCCAGATACACGGAATTACTTTTTGGCTGCCGACTTTTTGTCCGTCGGTTTCTTCTCGGCGGGCTTCTTTGATTCTGCTTTTGTTTCCTCTGCCGTTGATTCCGCAGCCGCAGGCT
>JAJYOO010000170.1 GCA_021796155.1 Chloroflexota bacterium | reverse complement strand
TACTTCTGACTGCCAGACGGGTTCCAACCATTTTTCACTTGTCGCTTCGTGGATTTACACTTCGGACATTTCATCTCTCTATTTTATATCATTCCACGTTTAGATACTCTCTTAATTCACGCGCACTCGAAACAACAGGGCAAGGCATTATAATTCGCCCATCTTCTCATCGGAGCAAATACGTGCGCGTAAAATTTTTTCTTTTCATTATCCTGATAGCGTCCATTCTCAGCGCTTGCAGTCTTGGCGCGCAGGACAGTCCGACCCCGGGACCAACCATCACCCCAACGCCGCTTCCCACACTGACGCCGACGCCGGTCGTACCGCTCACAATTTTGGTGATGCCGGCCAATATGGACAAGACCACTTCGGACGCTTATCAGAAGACCGTTTATGATCTCGCACAACAGGCGGGGATGCGCTTCCAGGTGCTGAATTCGCTCACACCCGCGGACCTCGAGCCGGGTCTGAAAGTCGTGATCGCTCTGCCGCCCGATCCGGGCATCGCCGAATTAGCCAAAGCCGCGCCGCAAGTCCAGTTCTTTGCCGTCAACATTCCCGGCGTTCAGGCAGGAGGCAACGTAAGTGTGTTGTCGCCAAGCAGTCAGGTTGACGTATCCGCTTTCATTGCAGGTTATACCGCCGCGATGATCTCCGACGAATATCGCATTGGCATGATCCTTCCGCAAGGCGATGCAAATGCACAGCGGGCATTTTATGCTTTTGCAAACGGCATGGCATATTACTGCGGGCTGTGCAAAACTTTTTATGTCTACCCTGTTGCGTCACCAGCTTATATCCAGATTCCACCTTCAGAATCAAAAAAGAATTATCTTGGTTATGCCAATGCGCTGCTTAACGAAAAAGTTTACACGCTATTTGTTTACCCCGATCTTGCCGATCCCGACTTTCTGAATCAGATTGGTACCACGGGCGCGCAGATCATCGGGACTGCCATGCCGAACCCGCGTCCCGGCGGCTGGGTGATGACAATCACGCCCGATGAAACAAAAGCCATCCAAAGCGCGTGGCCGAGCCTCGTGGCGGGCAAGGGTGGGATCAACGTGCAATCCCCGATTGGAATCGCAGATGTAGATCCGGCGCTCCTTTCACCGGGTAGACAAAGGCTGGTACAACAAGTCGTTGATGACTTGGCATCAGGCCGTCTCACAACAGGCGTGGGCCAGTAGGATTCCAAAAGAAACACGAACCTCCCGAGTTCTTTGGGATCATAGGTATCAACGTAAGGGGTTTTTCTGGTAAAGTTTTGGTGTCAGCCAAGAACTCAACAGGAAAACCCCATGAGTAGTGGTCTATTTGTAAGTGAAGGTAAGATAGCAGGCATGGTATAAAAGGTCATGATGTACAGAGGTCGGACATGCGGAAGCACGAACATTGTCAAGAACGGCACGAACCGTCTCGGTCAGCAGCAATATGATTGCAAAGACTGCGGCGCACACCGAGTGCTGGAGCCGAGACGAGGGGCAAAAAAAGACAACAGTCGCTCATTCTCAGAGCCTATCCAGAACGGGTAAGCCTGCGAGGTCTGTCACGGCTTTTCGAGGTCCATCATCAGAGCATTGCTCGATGGATCAAGGAATATATGCGGAGTCTGCCGAACTTCCCGGATACCTTGCTCCCTGCCCAGCCAGACGATGTCTTGGAGTACGATGAAGCCTGGAGTTTTGTACAAGCCAAGATCAACAAACGCTGGTTGTGGACGGTCATGTGCCGCCGTACCCGACAAATTATCGTTTTTGTGATCGGAGATCGCAGCGAAGCGACTTGTCGTCGGCTGTGGACCAAAGTGCCTCCGGCGTATCGTGGTTGCATTTCCTACAGTGATTTCTGGGATGCGTATCGGAAAGTTCTGCCTCAGGAAACGCACCAGGCAGTTGGCAAAGAGAGTGGACGGACGTCTCATATGGAGCGTTGGTACTGTACATTACGTCAACGCCCTGCGCCCTTTCAGAGCCAAGCGCGGTATGTCCGCCAAACTCTTTCGTTTTCAAAGTGCGACGCATTTCATCACATGGTCACCAAATGGTTCATCGTCGATCACAATCTAGCCATCAAACAGCTCACATCACTTACTTTGTGACCACTACCAAAATTTCTACGAAATCTGTGTAATCTATGGATGTCTTTTCAATCATTCACCAAATCGGCAAGCCAATCCATCAAGCCGCCCTTATCGGACTTTAAAGCAATGTCACTTTGTACTGCGCCATTTTGTCCGTTGATTAGAACAAGGTGGCTTCGACCTTCAAGCCAGATTTCAGTCATCCAAACTGGAAGCAGATCAAGTCGAAAAGACTCGACGGTCATATTGGCTGAGGAAGTTGATATCAAACGCGTGAGGGAAAGCTGGGCAAGCATATCATGCTTAACGCGCACCAATGTCTGACTGCGCGCGTCAAGCGACGCGTCGGCCATCGGGATGTCATAAAGTTCAGCGGGCCAATTGGCGAGAAAACGCGCGTCGTACGGTTGAACCGCTTTCAAGTCAAAGGTGGGGATGAGACGCACAAACGGCGCGGACAATTTTCGGCTGGCAGGAATCGGAACATCGTGAGTCAGAATCGGATATGTGTCACGGACTTGAACCACCTTCGGCTGGCGGCGTCCAAAGTCAACCTCGTTCTGTTCGACGATTTCGCCCACGTAATCAACCTCGCCGCCTAGGTCGAAAGTCCAAAGAGGAAGATAAAGCCCGCGCGGCCAATCGACCTGCTTTTCGGGTTTGATTTTATTTCGCTCAACCCAATTCACAAGAAGTTGTATGGCATGCTTCTGATCGAACGCATGCGGGATGATGCCATCTGGTGCAAGCAAATCTTTTGACTTTTCAAGACTGACGACATGCGGCGAGCCGCAATAAACACAAGTTGCAGAAAGTTGATCGGCAGGCAAAATGAATTGTGCGCCACATCCCTGACATTGAAAAACTTGTTCCGCCAACGGCTGGCCATGTCCGCGCATAGTTGCCATCGCAACGATGAAATCTTTTTCATCTGCCGAACCTGATTGGTTTTTGAGTGTCTGATTTCGCGAACAATACTCGCAGACCAGCGACTCACCGTTGGGCGCATAGGTCATCCGTCCACCGCATTTTGGACATACGAACCGTTGTGCATCCGCCTGACGCAAACCTTCCGGGGCGGGCGGCAAAGCATCAGGATCAACGATTTCATCTGGCTTGAGCTTGCCATCTAAAATGGCCAGAGCGCGTCGGGCGCGTGCATGCTGCAAATCGTTGGAAAGACAATTCTCAAGCGCTTTGCGTTTTTCAGCCGGATCATCCGTGAGCTGGCTCATCCAATACCAGCCTTCGGCCATCACGTCATGGTCGCTGGTCATGTAGATGGCGCGATCAATGTAACGACGGGCTTCTTCCTTGTTACCCGACTTTGCCTCGATGATTCCATTGCGAAGAAGTTCTTTACCGTAATCGTCAATCATTTATTTTTTGCGAACGATTGCATCAGTCATTTTAGCGACGCGCACCATGTATTCAACATCATGAACCCGGATAATGTCCGCGCCGCGCGCAATGCCGACCGCGATTGCCGCGGCTGTGCCTTCGATGCGTTGATCAGGAGGCAAATCCAAAGTGTAGCCGATGAATGATTTGCGCGATGGGCCAAGCAAAACGGGAAAACCCAGCGCGCCGATTTCGTCGAGGCGGTTGATCAGTTCAAGATTGTGTTCAACTTTTTTACCGAAGCCAATGCCGGGATCCAGAATGATGCGATCATCATCAATGCCAGCCTCACGCGCCAACTTCACGCTGTCCATCAGCTCGCGCTTCACATCTTCGATCATGTCAACATATTCCGCGCCGATGTACGCATTGCCAAGTTGTGCGCGCACTTCAACGCTGGCGGGATTGCTGCGATTGTGCATCAGAATCACAGGACACTTTGCTTTTGCAGCGATCTCGCGTAATTTCGGGTCGGCGCGCAACGCCCACACATCATTGATAATATGCGCGCCTTCGTTCAATGCTTCTTCGGCAATGACGGATTTATAAGTGTCAATCGAAACCAATGTATCAGGAAATTCTTTAGTGATGGCTTTGATGATGGGAATGACTCGCCGCCGTTCTTCCTCAACACCAATCGGCTCTGACCCCGGGCGCGTTGACTCTCCGCCCACATCCAATATCGTTGCGCCCGCGGTGATGAATCGTTTTGCTTGTTCAAGTGATGCCCTCACCCCATCCCCTCTCCCATCGGGAGAGGGAGGCAATAGCCCATCACCAGAAAAACTATCCGGCGTAATATTAAGAACGCCCATCACGTACGTGCGGGCGCCCCAGTCAAAAGTAAAGTTGCCGATAATCAGTGGCTTCATAAAGTGAAATGTCATGCTGAGCGCAGCGAAGCATCTCGTTTTTATTTGAGACTCTTCGCTGCTCACTTCGACTTCGGGCTTCGCCCTCCGCTCAGTGCGAGGTGCGGCTCACACCGTCCCAGTGCCCTTCGGGAGAGTGACATAATTTTCTACGGTATCTGATCAAGCGGACGCGACAGCCACGTTTCAGCTTGATTGATATCCGTGAACAATTTGATAGCAGCAGATGTTTCGGGCAAAGCTAATGCCGCAACGTCGCGAATGGCATTGGCAATCTTTTCACTGTTGACCACGACCGCAAGTCGAATATTTCGCGCCGATGGATCGCTATTCACTTCAACTGCGGTTCGAATCGCTTTCTCGTTGATATCTTTTACCGCACGCAAATCATACAGATTACGCGTGAGACGGTCTGAGCCGAGCAGATGATCGAGGGCAAAGTCATGCCATTCCCTGATCGTCGCCTCGGACAGGTCAGTAAACGTCAACGTCATCCCGCCGTCAGAGCGGCGCGTAACGGTCATACCAACGCCCGGTTTGGGAGTCCAATTCAGTGGCTTGATGTTGGTCATGGCATCCTCCAAGTCGAGGCGATTATATCAAACTGCCATTGGCAAAAAGTTTTATCTCTGCGCTATCCACTTTCGAGAGCAACTCTTTGACTGTCTTTTTCAAAACAGGATGGACAAAATCAGGTGCGATGTCTGCCAGCGGAACAAGTACAAAAGCGCGCTCATGCAGGCGCGGATGGGGAATGATCAGCGATTCAGATTCGAGGATGAGATCATCGTAAAACAAAATGTCAATATCAATTTGACGCGGCCCCCAGCGAAACGACTCCACGCGTCCAACCTCGACTTCAATCTGCTTGAGGCGCTTCAAGAGCGACGCGGCGTCTGAATCTGTTTCGCACTTAACCGCCATGTTGAGGAACGCGGGCTGGTCGGTGTAGCCCCACGGAGGAGTTTCGTAAATGTTGGACCGTGGACCGAGGACGATGGACGGTGGAAAAGATTTAATTGCCGCGCGCAAATTGGCGAGGCGGTCGCCGAGGTTGGTTCCAAGGGCAAGGTAGACGATGGACATTTTTTAAACACAAAGGACACGACGGGCACAAAGTAAAAGAAAAAACCTTCGTGTACTTTGTGTCCTTCGTGTTTAGAGTCTTTCGATGATTGTTGCCGTTGCCATGCCGTGACCGATGCACATGGTTTGCAATCCGTATTTGGCTTTGCGGCGGATCAATTCGTAGACGAGTTTCGTCATCAGCACTGCACCGGTCGCGCCAAGCGGATGTCCGTGGGCAATGGCTCCGCCATTTGGATTGACACGAGTGAAATCAACATCGAGTTCTTTTGCCCATGCGAGGACAACGGATGCAAAGGCTTCGTTGATTTCGATCACGTCCATGTCTTGTAAAGTCAAACCTGCGGGCTTCAATGCTTTTTGCGTGGCGGGGATCGGGCCATCAAGCATCAAGGTTGGATCAGAGCCAACGACAACGCGTGTATCAATTCGAGCGAGCGGAGATAAGTTATATCGTCCAACGGCGTCGGGAGAAGCAAGCAGAAGCGCGGCCGCGCCGTCGGAGACTTGAGAGGAATTCGCGGCGGTGACGACGCCGTCAGGTTTGAAGACAGGTTTCAGCGCGACGCTTCAAATCCCGGCGGC
>JAJYOO010000169.1 GCA_021796155.1 Chloroflexota bacterium | reverse complement strand
TCGCTGTATTGTTTTTGTGGAAGATGCTCATCAAGTACAACTCAGGCATCTGGCAGATTGTTTCGGCCTTGACCATTCTGCTCCTCGCGACATTTGCCCGCCTCTTTCCCAACCGAATCCTGCCGCCGTTAAATAAAACTGCGCCACGTCCCGCGCGTTTTTGGTGGGCAGGCTTTCTCGGATACCTCATCCAGTTCTTCCTCATTTACAGCATTTCATCGAGCGGAGGTCTTCCGTTTCCGATTCTGATGTCGCTGATCCTGCTCTTCGACGCGTTCGTGCTGTGGCTCCTTTTGCGTTGGAATGGCAACGGCGCATCATGGGATGACCGTCATCGTCTCGCGCTTTTGAGCGGCGCATTATGTTTTTTCCTCATCTTTCTTCCGCTCACATCCAATGGCAAATATCCTATCTCGTACTTCAGCAGCCCGTTATTTTTGATATTGTTATGGCTGGCATCGCGAAAAGTAAACCAGCGCGTGCTTGGAGAACAATCCGCCGCTCCGCTTACAGTTTGAGAATCATCTTCGATATAAATGTCCACTGCCTTCAGGGCGAAAATTCGCCAATCCATTGCAAATGAATCCCTGCAAGCCGCGCTGGATGCGAATGCCCAACGCCGCGTGCAGGGGCGAATCGCCGCGTTCGCGTCGCTGCCCGATTGGCGCGAGCGTCGCCAGCGCGCACACGCCGTCCGCGCGGATGTTATTTCACACCTGGATGAATATCTCGACCAATTCATTGCAAAGGTTTTAGAGAATGGCATCACGGTCCATCGCGCCAAAGACGCGGCGGAAGCAATAAATATTATTTCAAAAATTGTAGGGGCGGATGGCCATCCGCCCCTACCAAAATTGATCGCCAAATCAAAATCCATGGTGAGCGAGGAAATCAATTTCAATCATGCGCTCGAAGCCGCGGGGCATCGCGTCGTCGAAACGGATTTGGGCGAATACATCGTCCAGTTGCGCGGCGAAAAACCCGCGCACATCATCACGCCTGCGGTGCATCTGCGTCGTCGCGAGGTTGGAAAACTTTTTCAAGAAAAACTTGGCATTCCGTATACCGAAGATATTCCCACACTGACGAACACGGCGCGCAAGGTTTTGCGCGAAATATTTTTAACTGCAGATGTCGGCGTGAGCGGCGTCAACTTTGGTGTGGCAGAAACGGGGACGCTGTGCATCGTCACGAACGAAGGCAACGGGCGCATGGTCACGACCATGCCGCCCATTCATATTGCGTTGATGGGTATGGAACGGATCGTTCCAACGCTGGACGACCTCGCGCTGATGCTTTCGCTTCTGCCGCGATCCGCGACGGGACAAAAGCTCAGTGTTTATACCCAGCTGATTCATTCACCTCGCCGCGCGGACGAAGTGGATGGTGCGCGTGAAAGACATCTCATCCTCGTGGACAACGGCCGCTCGCGCCTGCAGCATTCCGCGTTGCAGGAAGCTTTGTATTGCATTCGCTGCGGCGCGTGTTTGAACGCCTGTCCTGTCTTCCGCGAATTGGGCGGGCACGCTTACGTCGGCGATGACGGCTCGATTGCGCCGTATCCGGGACCGATTGGTTCCATCGTCTCGCCGGGCTTATTAGGCTTGGACCGATTTGGACACTTAGCGCAAGCTTCTTCATTATGCGGTGCGTGCAAGGACGCGTGTCCGGTTGATATTGATTTACCAAAGTTGTTGACGAGAGTCAGAGCAGGGAATATATCAGAAGGCAGAAAGCAGGAGGCAGTAAGCGGTGAGCAGAAGGCAGAAAGCAGTAAGCAGAAGGCAGGAGGCAGTGGCGTTGGGCTTTCATTGACGAGCGGAATAGGATTGAAGGTTTATGGCGTAATTGCTTTGTCGCCGCGATTATTTGCACTTTCTCAAAAACTGGCTGGGATTGGATCGAGAATCGTTTCGCCGTTTTCACAGTGGATGTGGATTCCATCGTTCACGGGCTGAGGTTATGGCAAGGATTTTCCGCGCTTCACGACAAAGACATTTCGGGAAAGATTTCATAATGAAGAAATAATGAGCAAAGAAGTTTTAAGTAGGAAGAAAGAAGAAAGAAGAGAGGCCGAGTCGCCGAAAACGCAAAGCGCAAAATTGGTTGAAAGATTCGCAGAGGAGTTGACCGCCCTTGGCGGAAGCGTTTCTCGCGTGTCGGAAGCCGAATTGAATGACAAGCTGATTGAATTTTTGAAAGAAAGAAACGTCGAGGCGGCATTGATGTGGGATCCAGTCGAGAGCGTGGATGAAGCCCGTTTAACAGAAGCCGGCGTGAGGGCCGTCCGAAGCGTTGACCCGAATTTAAAAGCTGGTATTACAGGCGCGCTGTCCGCGATCGCAGAAACAGGAACATTGGTCGTTCCATCCGGCAAAGGGCAGCTGTTGAGCGCGTCCTTGTTATCAGAAATCCATATCGCGGTGATCAAGTCATCACAAATTGTTTTGTCGCTTGAAGAAGCTCTACAAAGAAATGAAGTACGAGAAGCATCAGCGGTCGCGCTCGTGACCGGGCCATCGCGCACCGCCGATATCGAAATGACGCTGACCATCGGCGTTCACGGCCCGAAGGAAGTTCATGTGTTCGTCGTTGACGGTTGATTATGGGGATGTTACAATCTTGCCCGCTTCGGCATAAGTGCCTCACGCCGACATGAGTCGGCGAGGCAGTAAGCCCCCATCGTCTAGTGGCCCAGGACGAAGCCCTCTCAAGGCTTAAACTGGAGTTCGAATCTCCATGGGGGCATCTTGATATAGGCACATTTTGTGTCCGAACTTGCCGTCATTTCGGTAGATTGAATAGATTAGAAAGGGGTTTATATGCCGTGGCGCTTTCGTCGTTCGTTCAAACTATTTCGGGGGTTGAAAATCAACTTAAGTAAAGGTGGAGTCAGCGCATCAGTTGGCGGCCGAGGCCACTCGTTGAACCTTGGAAAGCGCGGCATTCGTTCGACAGTTGGCGTTCCTGGTACAGGAATTTCATATACACAAACTGTCCTCAAAACACCGAGCGCTTCAAAATCAACGACATCTCATGCTTCACTGAATTTAGAATCAGAACCGCCAACGATTGGGTCATTAGATCAATCTTCCCGCCCTCGTTTCAAATTGCCAATAGGCGTTCTCATTGGGGCGGGAATCGTGCTGCTGATTTGCATTGGAATAACTTGCACTTCAGCCATAGTCAGCGTTATCAATCCAACGCCCCAACCAACATTTGATATGAGTGTAATAAACACATCAGCTGCCAAGACTGCATGGGCGCCGGTCACTCTTACTGCTGCATCTGTTCCATTATCAACTGCCACTTGCACTGAAACGCTCACTCCTTCATACACAGCAACTACTTTGCCAACACTTACATCCACCCCTACCACGATTAGCACTAGCGCACCGACGGCTACAAACACACTTGTTCCATTTCCCACGGCATTCATGTATCCAACACAATCATCGACAGGTGGCGGGTCAGGCGGTGGATGCTGTAGATATTGCACCAATAGCCAGCCTTGCGGCGATAGTTGCATCCCAAAAACCGATACGTGCCACAAAGCGCCAGGCTGTGCCTGTCCATGACCCATTCCCCATCGGCCCAGGCTTGACGCTCATCTTCGCGACAGCAGCGGCATCACGCAGGACATTCCCATAAAACAACAATTCGAGATCATCACCGAATATTGTAAAAAACACAAGGTTCATTGTGTCTGAGATCTACTTTTGAGGAGGAAGCATGACGGACGGCAGGAATTCGCGGGGATATTTGATCGGTGTCAGCGCGACGGTGCTTTTGTCGTTCACCGGCATTCTGATCAGTTATTTGAACACAGCTTACAATCTTCCATCGCTGGTGCTCGCCTTTTGGCGGGATTGTTTTGTCGTCTTCGGACTCATCGTTGCCTTCGCCTTGTTCAGCCGCAATCGTTTCCGACTCGACCGCGTACATTTGTCTTTCTTTGTTTTATATGGACTGACGCTTTCATTGTTCAATTCGATGTGGACGTTCTCTGTTCAATTCAACGGCGCGGCGGTCGCGACCGTGCTGGCATTCAGTTCGCCAGCCATGACAGCCATCCTGGCGCATTTCATTCTCAAGGAACAGATCAACAGAATCAAAACGATTTCGATTGTTCTGAGTTTGCTCGGCACGGCGCTGGTTTCCGGCGCGGTGGATCCCTCGGCATGGAAGGTCAACGCGGCGGGAATCCTGTTCGGCCTGCTGACTGGCTTCTTCTTCGCCTGCTACAACATGGTGGGCAAGACCGCCGCAAACAAATCCATTGATCCGTGGACGACCATGCTGTATGGTTTTGGCAGCGCGATCATTTTTCTCTTTCTTTTCAATCTCGCGATGAACATCTTTGGCGGACAATCTCTGTTCTCGAATTTCATGTGGCTTGGAACATCCGTTAGCGGATGGACGATTCTATTCTTCCTCGGCGCCGGCCCGACGCTCGGCGGTTTCGGGCTTTATTTGGTGAGTCTCAACTATCTGCCTGCCACTGTCGCCAACCTGATCGGCGCGCTCGAACCGGCCTTCACCGCCATTTGGGCTTATTTCCTCCTGGGTGAGCAGCTCACATTCGTTCAAATCATTGGCAGTCTTTTGGTGTTTACCAGCGTGATCCTGCTGCGCCTCGGGGAAAGTCGAGTCCCAGGCCCCGATATCGTTCAAGCAGCCGATTAGGGCTCCAACGAATAACAAATTGCCTGCAGCTCTTGACTGCCGCGACTCATCGTGTAAAACTACAGAAGAGCATGCTGCAAGAAGATCGCAAGCGCGAAAGGCGCAAAGATCAATATCAAAAAAGAAGCGCTTTTCCGTTGTGCATCTTTGCGGCCTTTGTGTTTGAAATTTTCGAATCGTAACAAACATGGCAGGTATCCTCGTCATCGGAAGTCTCAACGCAGATTTGGTCGTGCGTGCGCCGCGCTTCCCTGCGCCGGGCGAAACCATCAGCGGAAATGATCTGCAAATCTTTCCGGGCGGCAAGGGAGCCAACCAGGCTGTCGCCGCGGCGCGCCTCGGCGCGGATGTTGCGATGATCGGACGCGTGGGAAACGATCCGTTCGGTTCCAATTTGATTGACAACCTGAAACAGAATCGTGTGGACACAAGCCGCGTGCTGCGCGATGAATCCGCCTCGACCGGCACGGCGATCATCGTCGTGGATTCGAATGGACAAAACAGCATCGTGCTTTCGCCGGGAGCCAATGGCAAAGTTTCATCTTCGGATGTGGAACCCGCTTCTTTCCGGGACCCTTCGACAAGCTCAGGGCAACGCTTCAGCCTGCTCCTGCTTCAATTGGAGATTCCCACCGAGACGGTTTTACACTCCGCCCGGCTCGCCAGACAAAACGGATTGCGCGTCCTGTTGAATCCCGCGCCGGCGCGCCAACTGCCAGATGAATTGGTCGCGTTATCAGATTTCATCCTGCCCAACGAAACGGAATTGAGTCTGTTGGCAGGAAGAACGCCTGCACCTTCGGCGAATCAAACCATCAGCGATCTTGCATCCGTCGAAACGGCGGCCCGCTCACTGGTCACGCGCGAAGCGCAGACGGTCATCGTCACACTTGGCGCGGACGGCGCGTTGATCGTCAATCAAAATGGCGCAAAACATATTCCGTCCTTCAAGGTCAACGTGGTTGATACGACTGCCGCAGGCGACGCGTTCATCGGCGGGTTTGCAGCCGCATTATTGAACAACAAACCGCTGGAAGATGCCATACAATATGCCTGCGCCTGCGGGGCGCTGGCTGTGACCCAATTCGGCGCGCAGCCTTCGCTGCCAACGAAAGAAGAAGTCGAACAATTTGTAAGGGCACCGCGAAACGCACAATGACTCGGCTTTGATTTTGACCCGCTGTGCCCCTGCGTAAAACAAAATATGAATCTAAAACGAATTCTCTTCGACACCGATCCCGGCATTGACGACGCGCTCGCCATCCTGCTTGCGCTGGCTTCGCCCGAACTCGAAGTGGATGGCATCAGCGTGATCAACGGAAATTGTTCCGTGGATAACGGAGCAG
>JAJYOO010000168.1 GCA_021796155.1 Chloroflexota bacterium | reverse complement strand
CCCGAACCGTCACATGGCTGGTGTTATTATTACGAAAAGGCTTCGCTCGCCGCGCAGCAGAACGATTGGAAGACCGTGGCTCAATTGGGCGATGAAGCGTTGGGCAAAGGTTTATATCCGGCGGACCGCGTGGAGTGGATGCCTTTCCTGCGCGCGTATGTGATGCTGGGCGAACGCGATCGCATTCATCCGTTGATCAGCATCATCGGCGCTGATGCGTTTCTCAAAGCGCAGGCCTGCAATGATTTGACCAGGCTGGCAAATTCATCCGCCACTATTCAAGCGGGCATGAGCGCCTACATCCAACAATCTTTCTGCCAATAATTATGCCAACTGTTCTGCTGACTGCTCCATACATGATTCCGTTCCTCGAACGCTTCAAGCCGGTGTTCGAGAAATATCACATGGATTTGATTGTCCCCGAAGTCCGCGAGCGCATGGAAGAATCCGACCTGTTAAAATACGCGGGTCAATTCGACGGAGCGATCTGCGGCGATGACCGTTATACCGCGCGTGTTCTGGACGCCTGCGCGCCGCGGCTCAAAGTGATCTCGAAATGGGGGACGGGAATCGATTCAATCGACGCCGAAGCCTGCTCCCGTTTAAATATCGAACTCTGCCGGACGACGAACGCGTTCACCACGCCCGTCGCGGACACTGTTCTCGGCTACATGCTGGCCTTTGCCCGCCGCCAGCCATGGATGGACCGCGAAATGAAATCGGGCAAATGGGAAAAGATTCCCGGGCGCGCCTTGAGCGAATGTACGCTTGGTGTGATCGGCGTGGGCAATATCGGCAAAGCTGTGACGCGCCGCGCCCGCGCCTTTGGCATGAAGGTCTATGGCACGGATATTATCGAAATGGATCATGTCTTCGTTACCGAAACCGGAATCGAAATGACTGATCTCTCCTCTCTGCTCTCTAATTCCGATTTCGTCTCGGTCAATTGCGATTTGAATCCAACCAGCCATCATTTGATCAATGCAAAAATATTGGCAAAGATGAAACCTGGCGGGATCCTCCTCAACACCGCGCGCGGACCCATCGTCGAGGAGAAGGCGCTGATCGAGGCATTGCAGGCCAAACGTCTCGGCGGGGCCGCGCTGGATGTTTTCGAGGTCGAGCCGCTTCCGGTTGACAGTCCGCTCCTGAAAATGGACAACGTCATGCTCGCGCCGCACAATTCCAATTCCAGCCCTGCCGCATGGGAACGCGTGCATTGGAACACGATCAAGAATCTTTTGGAAGGTTTAGGAATTGATGCAAGGAAATTAATTCCATAATGTCATTGCGAGGAGTGGCGCTGTGGCGCCGCGACGCGGCAATCTCGAATAACCAGTGAACAATTGATTGCTTGAAGATAATGAGATTGCCACACTGAAAGAACGCAGCGCAGGCGGCCCGCCAATGGGTCTCGCAATGACATTGAGAGAGAAATTATGTCTGAATCAAAAACCGTTTTGATCACCGGCGCGGCGGGCGGGATTGGCCGCGCGGCTGTCAATTTGTTTGCCCAAAAAGGCTGGCGCGTCATCGGCGTGGATCGCGCCGCCCTGAGCGAAGTCGAAGGGGGAAAAGATTTTCCTCGCGATGGACTCTTTATTCGATCTGACATCGCACGTCCTGAAGACATGCGCGCCATTTTCGAGAAGGCGCATGCTTTCACAGATTCACTGGGCGCGCTGGTCAACAATGCCGCGATTCAAGTTGCAAAACCACTCATTGAAACCACTGTCGAGGAATGGGATTCGGTGATGGCGTCCAATTTGCGCTCGGTCTTTCTGGGAGTCAAACTGGCGCATCCATTGTTGAAGGCTGGAGGCGGCGGGGCGGTCGTCAATGTTTCTTCGGTCCATGCGATTCAAACCTCGGCGAACATCGCCGCGTACGCGGCATCCAAAGGCGGATTGCTGGCGCTGACGCGTGCCATGGCGATTGAATTTGCCCCCGATAATATCCGCGTCAACGCGATTCTACCGGGCGCGGTGGATACTCCCATGTTGCGCGCCGGTCTTGGCCGCGGCCATGTGGGCCACGGCGATATGCAGGAACGGCTCGATAATTTGGCGCACAAAACCGTCAGCGGAAAAGTGGGCACGCCGGAGGAAATTGCGCATGCGATCTATTTCCTTGCCGATAATGAACAATCGTCGTTTATGACGGGCCAAGCATTAGTTGTAGATGGCGGCGCGACCGCGAGGCTGAGCACGGAATGAAGTTATAATTGAATCATGAAGAAACTACGCCCACGTGTGCGCGCCCTCAAACTCGCGAAGGAAGTTCGGATTCGTTTGACGAGAGAACTGGGGCAACCGGTCAAGGTCATCATGTTCGGCTCGCAGGCACGCGGCGACGCGACCAAAGAGTCCGATATTGACTTGCTGGTGATCCTCCCTGTCCTTGATGCCAGGACCGCGAGGCTTGCCTCTGACATTGCTTGGGATGTTGGATTCGAAGCAGGTCGAGTCATTTCCGCCATCCCCGACACGAAAGAGCAAATGAAGCGTTATGCCTTCCTCCCGTTCTATAGGAACGTCAAGCGCGAGGGGGTCGCGGTATGACGCAGGACAAGTCATACAAGAGAGACTTGATCCAATATCGTCTTGAGTCTGCGCGGGAAATGTTGCGAGACGCACAATTGCTCGAGGTGAACGGGGGCAGTCCGAAAAGCATCGTCAATCGCGCTTATTACGCGGTCTTCCATGCTTCGCTTGCGCTGCTTGCAACTGCAGATGTAGAGCCAGGCAAACACTCCGGCGTGCTTGCCAAGTTCGATGAATTGTTCGTTCGCCAGGGGATTTTCGCGAAAGAAATGAGCAGGATTCTCCATCATGCCTTTGACATGCGACAAGCGGGGGATTATCAGAAGTCCAAAGTGATTACTGAAGAACAAGCCATTGACGTTCTTCGTTCTGCGGAAGAATTTGTCAGAACTATCGAAGCGAAACTTTTACAGGGCTGAAATCGCCGAGTCCGCTTTCGCGAATCATCCCGAAGCGAAGAGGCGGCGGACCTTTCCTATTGAACCGAATTATGAAGCAATCCATTGAATCCATTCTTCCATCCTCCATTCTCCAAACCGCCAAAAATACTTACGACGCGATTCGTCGTCTGCCACAGCTTCCCGACGCGTATCTGCATCCGTGGCGGCGCAGGAGCCGCGTGCGCATGGCCGGGTATTACAACATTCATAAAGGCGAACGCTGTTTCATCATTGGCAATGGGCCAAGTCTCAAGCAAACGGATTTGACCAAACTCAAAGGTGAATTTACCTTCGGGATGAATCGGATTTATTTGTTATTTCCCGAATTAGGCTTCACCACAACGTATTTTGCCTCGATCAACGATCTGGTCATCGAACAGTGCGCGGATGACATCGCTACGCTCCCGATTCCGAAATTCATCGCGTGGCGTTCCAACCGTCACTTCCAACGGTTTCCTGAAAACATGATCTTTCTTTACACAACTTACACTGGCCCTCGATTTTCCTATAACATGACCCGTCGTATCTGGGAAGGAGCGACTGTCACTAACGTCGCGCTCCAGCTTGCTTTTTACATGGGCTTTGAAAAAGTTATTTTGATTGGTGTGGATCACAACTTTACTGACAAAGGCCAGGCGAATAAAACCGTTGTTTCAACCGGTGATGACCCAAATCATTTTTCAGGAAATTATTTTGGCAAAGGTTTTCGCTGGCAACTGCCCGACCTCGACACGTCCGAGATCGGATATAAAAAAGCGCGCGATGCTTATCAAAAAGCCGGGCGTGAAGTGCTGGATGCGACCGTCGGCGGCAAGCTGACGGTCTTTCCAAAAGTAGACTACAATTCGCTCTTCTAAAATTTGCGTTTTGTGCTTTACTTTTATTCATCACGTTCCACGGATCATTCCATGCCCTCCTCGCTTCCCTCCCGGATCTTCAACTGGCGCATCCTCCTCGTCCTTCTGCTCATCCTCGGCGCGGCGCTGCGACTCGTCAACCTCAACGCGCCGCCGCTCGATTTTCATTCCACGCGCCAACTGCGGAATTTTCTCGTCGCGCGTTCCATTTACTACGACCTGCTTCCCAACGCAAACCCTCAGGAGCGCGCACTGGCCCAATCCTTTTACCGCGCCGTTGGACAATATGAGCCGCCCATCACCGAATCGATCGTCGGCACTACATATTTATTTACAGGCGGTGAATCGTTTGCCATCCCGCGCATCTACGGGGCGATTTTTTGGCTGTTGGCGGGCATCGCACTTTTCGATTTGGGCCGCCGCATGGCCTCGCCAACTGCGGGTTTGATCTCACTCGCATATTTCCTTGTTTTGCCTTTCGCGGTTCAAGCCAGCCGTTCCTTCCAGCCCGATCCATTGATGACATCCTCATTTGTAATCGGAATTTATTTTATGTATCGCTGGATGGTCTCCCTCACCCCCTCCCCTCTCCCGATTTTTGGGGAGGGGCCGGAGGTGAGGGACAGTTGGAAATGGGCGATCCTCGCCGCGCTTTTTCTGGGTTTTGCGACACTGGTCAAAGTTGTGATCGCATTCTTCATTGGCGCGGCGGCAATTGCTGCGGTGCTGTCCACACTTGGAACGCGGTTCTGGAAGTCAAAACAGGTATGGGCCATGGCGGCGCTGATGATCGTCCCCGCGTTTGGATATTACGTGCTTGGGCATCCGGGCCGCTCCACCGAATATTTTTTTTCATGGACAATTGACCTGCTCAAGCTGATCACCAGTATCCATTTCTATGCTGAATGGCTTGGATTTATCGGCGGCTTGTTTGGCCTGACAATTCTATTTCTCAGCCTGGTCGGAACACTGCTTGCGCCGCCGCGTTTCCGCTGGGTATTGATCAGTCTGTGGATCGGCTATTTGCTTTATGGCCTGACGCTGCCGTTCCAAATGTATACGCACAGCTATTATCACATCCAACTGATACCGGTCGTCGCTTTGGGATTGGCGCCCGTTGTCGAAGCGGTGGCCGCCCAAGCGTCCGGGTTGACGCGTTTTTGGAAGGCCGCGCTGATTGGCGTGATCATCGTCATCATCGGGTATCAATCGTGGATCGCGCGATCCAATCTCGTCGCAAACGATTACAGCGGACAGCCCGTTTTCTGGAAGAAGCTCGGCGATGTCATCCCAGCCAATGCGAATGTAATTGGTTTGACCCAGGATTATGGCTACGACCTGATGTATTGGGGCTGGCGCAAAGTGAATTTGTGGCCGTACAGCACAAACCTGGCCGCGCTCAAAAACCCGGACCGGAACCTCACTGCGGATTTTTCGAATATCACAGCAGGCCAGGATTATTTTTTGGTGACCGCTTCCAGCCAGTTGGGCAGACAGCCCGACCTTAAAAAGATTTTGGATGGCTATACAATTGCATCACAGGGGGACGGTTATATTTTGTATGATTTGCATCGTCCGAAATGACCCTGGTTTCTGTTGTCACGCCTTCGTTCAATCAATCTGCTTATCTGGAGCAAGCCATCCGTTCCGTCCTCGAACAGGATCATGGCGAGCTCGAATATCTTGTCGTGGATGGCGGCTCGACCGACTCCAGCCTGGACATCATAAAAAAATATTCCGGCCGCCTGGCGTGGTGGGTAAGTGAAAAAGATCAGGGTCAGGCAGACGCCATCAACAAGGGTTTTGCCCGCGCGCGCGGCGGGATCCTGGCCTGGCTCAACTCGGACGATTATTATTTG
Source organism: Chloroflexota bacterium (assembly GCA_021796155.1). The sequence continues at coordinate 339 of JAJYOO010000168.1, read as the reverse complement.
CCCGGCGCGGTCAGCGCGGCCGTGAAGGCACTGGAGATTCATCCGGAGGCCGTGATGGTTTACGGGAACATGCTTGCTGTTGACGGAAATGGGCGGACGATCAATGTTTTGAAATACGGCCCGCTCTCGCTCGAAGATTTGTTGTGTTTTCAGATCATCGGCCAGCCTGCCGTTTTCATGCGCCGCCCGGCATTCGAAAAAGCAGGCGGACTCGATACCACCTTCCATTTCATGCTCGATCATCAACTTTTGCAGGTTCGGCATGTATTGGATTGTGTTCATCTTTGCATCGAGGTCATCGGTCAGGATGAACAAAAAGTTGGGGCGGCTCGTCTTGGG
>JAJYOO010000167.1 GCA_021796155.1 Chloroflexota bacterium | reverse complement strand
CGTACGTTTTTCTCGCGGCGCGCGGCACATCAGATAATGCCGGTCGTTATGCAAATTATCTTTTGGGCGCAGTCAATCGTTTGCCGCTGGCATTGGCGACGCCGTCGCTGTTCACGTATTATCAACAGCCTCCGAATCTCGCGGGCGCTTTGGTGGTTGGCATTTCGCAATCAGGACAATCACCGGATATCGTCAGTGTTTTGCGGGAAGGCAAACGTCAGGGATGTTTGACGCTTGCCATCACGAACGAGCCAGACTCGCCGTTGGCTTCTCAATCAGATTTTGTTTTCGACGTTCAAGCCGGACCCGAACACGCGGTGGCCGCCACGAAAACATACACCGCTGAATTGATGGCGATTGCGATGTTGTCCGCGGCTTTGAGCGGAGATAAATCCAATTGGGATTCGCTGGTAAAAGTCCCGGAATGGATCAATGAGGTTTTGAAACAGGGTGAGACAATCCGTCAAACGGCGGAGCGTTATCGCTACATGCAGCAATGCGTGGTACTGGGACGCGGCTTCAATTACGCCACGGCTTATGAGTGGGCGCTGAAGTTGAAAGAGCTGACGTATGTCGAAGCTGAGCCGTATTCGTCCGCTGACTTTCAGCATGGGCCGATTGCCATGGTGGCGCGCGGTTTTCCGGTGATGGCGGTCGTGTCAAAGGGCAAAGTCGCTGATTCGTTGATGCGTTTGTTGGAGCATTTGAAGGAAGATTTGCTGGCCGAACTTGTCGTTATCTCGAACGTGGATACAGCGTTGAGCATGGCGCAAGCGCGTGTCGCAATCCAGGCTGAAATCCCGGAGGCGTTGACACCGCTGGTCAATATCGTCCCGGCGCAACTGTTTTCATATCATTTGACACTTGCGAAGGGCTACGATCCCGATCAACCGCGTACGATCAGCAAAATAACCGAAACACGATAAGCGCTTTCTGATTACCGGCGATTCTAAAATGACTTGGGGGTAAAATTTCATGCGAAACAACCATGATATCAAATCGCATTCGGATTTCGTTTGCAAGCATCTTATTATTGCTTTTGGGAGTCTCCTGTGCCTCATCAACTCTCGTGAGCACTCCGACGGATACCAGCCTTCCTCCATTGGAAACGCCAACACTTGTGCCGGTGCCAACGGATACTTCCACTGCCGCTGCGGTGTCGCAGGCCCTGTTCTGCGTGTGGAATGAAACGCCGACGCCCAGCTCAAATCAGTGTGCGCTTCCTACCGGCGACCAGCGCGATCAATTCTGTGTGAACAAAATCCCCTATACGCTGATCGCGATTCCGGTGGGTGATACCTATCAGCCAGTTACGGCGGGCTTTACTTGCGATGATGCGGGCGTGAAGAATAACTTTCAATTGCTGACGTGTACGGGTCCAAGATCATCCGCTTTCAATTTGCGGGTTTGCAACACAACTTGTGCGGTGCCTTCGCCCGCAGTCACAGCGACTCCGTCCGGGCGATGCCCGTCAGGGTATGATTATTTGGCAGACCAGCAATGCTGCCAGGCGGCTGCAAACGATCAAAACGGTTGCGTGACGTTGAGTTTCGATACAAGTTCGTGCGGCTATGTGGATTGCTCCCAATTCTCCACATCGTCATCCTGCAGTTCGCATAACACCTGTAAGTGGATTATCCCCAAAAACGCCGGCGTTCAGCCTTATTGCGTTTTGCGGCCGTGAATTTTCGCTCTGGAAGACCGGGACATAAGCAACGGCGCACCATTTGGTGCGCCGTTGCTGTAAGATTTGGCAAAACTTTATGTAACCGAATGTTATGCCTCGGCCTTCCTTCCAAACCAATTCTTCCACTCCTGCTTTTCCCAAACGACGAGGATGGGCGAAGCGTTGAAGATGGATGAATATGTTCCGCTGAAGATGCCGACAAGCAGGATGATGACAAAGTGCCGGATGCTGTCGCCGCCGAAGAGGGCGAGGGCAAACAATGTGAACATCACGGTCAATTGTGTATTGATGGAACGATCCAGTGTTTGGACAACGGAGTGATTCACCATGGTCTCGTAATCCACGCGCCGGTAAATGTTGGCGTTCTCGCGGATGCGGTCGAACACGACGATGGTATCGTGAACCGAGAAGCCGATCACGGTAAGCACGGCTGTCAGGAACAATGAGTCCGCTTCCCAATGCAGGAAATATCCGAGCATGGCTTCCACGCCCAGCACAACGAGCACATCGTGGAGCATGGCGATGATAGCCGCTGTGCCATAACGAACAGAATGATCCACGCTGCGGAAGGCGAACCAAATGTAGAGAAGAATGGCAGCTGCTGCCAGCAGGATCGCGATGCCGGCCGCTCGCGTGACTTCCGCACCGATGGAGGCGGACACCGATGTGAAATTCAAAACGGTGACCGCGCCGTCGGTCTTGGTCTTCATGGCTGCGAGCAGGCTGCTTTCAGTTGCGTCGTTCATTGGCGCGGACTGAATCGAGTAAGCGTTATTTCCGAGCGGCTGAATGATGGGGCCGGCGATTGGTTCCTGCGGTGTTGAGAATTGCGTGTAAAGTGCGTTGATCGTATCTGTGGATGGAAGCGTGCCCGCAAACTGAACCTCGAGGAGCGATCCGCCTCTGAAATCAATTCCCAGTGCCAGTGGGCCTTGTCCGGTGCTTGTCCAGTGCAGGATCATAAAGACGACGCCCGGTACAATGACCAACAGCGAGATCAGAAAGTAAAGATAACGATTCTTGATGATGTTCATGACTTGCTCCTAAAGCCCGAGCCAGCGCGGATGCTCGCTCATCTTTATATTGTCCAGCACAAGATGCAGATAAATGCGTGTCACAACGACAGCCGTGAACAGGGAAACCAACACGCCGAGTCCGAGGTTGATTGAAAAACCTTTTACGATACTGGCGCCGTATGCGTTACCAAAGATAAACAGGATGGTGCAAGTTATGAGCGTTGATATGTTCGAGTCGCGAATGGATGGCCAGGCGCGGCTCCAGCCAAGGTCAATGGCTTGCTGAAGATTGCGGCCCGCGCGCAATTCCTCCTTCAAACGTTCAAAGATAAGAACATTCGCGTCCACCGCCATACCGATACTCAAAATGAAACCAGCTGTGCCCGGCAGGGACAATGTGAAGCCAACCATCTTAAAGATCATTAAAGAAAGAATGGCGTACGTTACGAGTGCAAGGTCTGCAATGATTCCGGGCAGGCGATAATAAAGCGCCATAAAGAGAATAACCACAGCGAGACCAATGGCTCCTGCGAGAATGCTCTTGCGGACGGAATCGGCCCCAAGCGTCGGACCGACGGTTTGACTCTCAACGATCTTTACTGGAACTGGAAGCGAACCGTAGCGAAGTTGTACAGCCAGCGCATTGGCTGTGTCTGCAGTGAAGTTGCCCTGAATCACGCCCTGTCCGCCGGTGATGGCGCTATTGATGACGGGTGCAGAAATGACTTTTTTATCGAGCACGATCGCGAGATATTGGCCAACGTGTGTGGACGTGTAATCGCCGAAGACTTTCGTGCCATTAGGCTTCAACGTAAACGCAATTTCATACTGGCCGCCCAATGTGCCAGCCTGTACGCTAACCGTATCAAGATCCGCTCCGGTCATAACGGTGTGATAGACCTGTGCTGGAGCGGTTGCCGTGGGCGTCGCGCCGGGCGTTGCGTTTGCTTCTGGTGTCGCAGTTGAGGCCGGTGTTGCTGTCTCAGTGGGGGCAGCGGTTGCGGTTTGCGCCGCGGCAGTCGTTGATGGCTGTGCGCTGGCAGATGATGATTGATAATCGGTTACAACAGTCGAGCCAACGGGCAGGGGATTGTTGCCCATGTCCACGAATTCCAAAAGCGCGGTCTGCTGCAGCGAGTCGTTTACCTGCTGTGGGTTGGTGATGCCGGGAAACTCCGCGATGATGCGGCAATTTCCGGCCGTCTGCATTGTGATTTCGCTGATGCCGAGGGCATTAACGCGGTTCTGGAGAATTTGCCGCGTGACATCCAACGCGCTTGGATCCACGCTGGAGCAGTTGGCAACGTCAGCTTGAAGCAGGGTTTGAAGTCCGCCCCGGATGTCAAGCCCGAGCTGAAGTTGTGTATCACGGTTTATAAGCGGTTTGTCATTGAAAGGATTCATGATCGTGATATTGTTGCTGAGGTCCACCCAAAGTGAAAAGATAATCAGCAGGGCGATCACGATCAGCCATGTATTGCGGCTACGAGTCATGCGTCACTCCATCGAAAAGGTTTGCGTTTTGAGCCCCTTAGGGTCAGCAGTCCAAACCATAAAAATACCAGCCTTGGGCTGGCGCGGCGTGATTATACTCTGAAATTTGTAAATTGAAACTAATTTGGATAAACCCACTCATTGAAGATCGGCGTCAGGTCGCAGCTGCAATCCTTTTCGGCCGCTGCTTTCAGTCCATCTGTGGTAGCAATTTTCCATGCGTTGGATGCGACATAATCCTTCAGGAATCTGTTAAATGCCTGCTGTCCCATCTGGTGTTGGAGGGTGTCGAAGAACAGCGGCCCACGCCCGTAAACAATGGCTCCATATTCCTGCCCGCGAAAGGCGGCCACCGGCTGATCCAGCGCGATCCTGGCATCATTTACTCTTGACCATCTCGCCTCCAGCGATTGCCGGAATCCATCCGCGGCTTGTATGCCATACTCTGTTGTGTAGTATTCGAGTGTGGCAAATTGCGCCAGCGCCTCATCCAGCCACGGCTCATCAAGCTGATCATTGCCCACGAGGTTATAGAACCATTGATGGGCCGCCTCATGAGCCACCGTGGACTCCATATAGACACTGTTGGGCGTTCCCTGTTGACTTGAATTTGGGGCATAGATTCGTTCGGCGACTGCGATCTGGCCAGGATATTCGATGCCCAAAGCCAAGGTTGGTGTGGAAACGATATTTAGTTGTGTATAAGGATACGGAGCGTAAAGCTGACCGTAATCAGAAATGGAACGGGATGCCACATCAAGCGCAATTTGTGCGCCATCCTGATCGGGCGCGGGCGCAAAGCTATTGATCGTGACGCCGCCAACGGTCCGCGTTTTAATTCGATAATCTGGGCTGGCTGCCAAATAGAAATCACGCGCCGGTCCCAATGCAAAAGCGGCAATCTGTTCATTGCCCATGGTTTCCTGTTGAATTTTCCGGCCTGTTGCAGCAATGACCAGGTTTTTGGGCGCTGCGATTCTAACAATATAAAAGGACGCATCCGAATAAACAAGATCACCTTGCGGTGAGGGGATTTCCGCCTCCCAGCCTTTTGTATCGTAAACAGCAATCAAGGGATATGCGTGGGCGAGCGCCAATACGCCATCTGTGAAGGCCAGAACGCCATAATTGTTTTCCACGGTGCGAGGAACGGTAACTTCAAAGTCCATATGAATAACAATGCTTTGATCGGGCTCAAGGGGTAAGCTCAAAGGAACCCTCATGAGGCTATCTAATAACTCGTACTTCGGCGTTGCCGGTTTTCCGTTAACAAGCAGATTTGATACCGTTATTGCACCGCCCAAAATGTTTGGAAAGAGGTGAAATTGAACTTCATTCAATGGCAGGATTTCTCGATTTGTGTAGTGTACTTCTTCCAAGCCATTTACGTGATACAGGTCGTCAGCAATTCTATATTCGATGTGATAAACACTTGCTCCCGGCAATTGGTCGAGTATGGATTGATAGGAAGCAGAAAGTCCGTCACGAAAAACTGAACGGTCGTCCCAGCTTGTTTGAAGAAGATCGCGATTTGTTGCAGAGGTCAGCGGCGCCGTTTGACATGCAAATGCGATTAGGAGGATTAACAAAAAGAGCTTTTTCATCGTTTGGTGCGCAGGAAATCCAGAACGCGGCTTTGGACTTCTTCGATGGTCAACGAATCAGTCTGAATAATGAGGTCGGCATGTTGGAGCGCATGTGCCAGCCTGTTTTGCTGCTCCTGATAATCGGCGTTATTCCAGTTCAGCCTGCGGCGTTGGGTGCATGTTTCAAAGGATGCATTTAAAAAAACCAGTAAGTCAGGATTTGTAATCTTCTGCCACATGCTTGGAACATAAGAGTGTTCCTGTGCGATGTGG
>JAJYOO010000166.1 GCA_021796155.1 Chloroflexota bacterium | reverse complement strand
AAACAATACATAAAACATGATCGTGGCAAACCACGGAAAGATCACCGGCGCCCATTTTGCCCCGGTTGCGCCCTCGGTCATGTTGTATAGCAGTTCAAAGAACGCTTCCATCAGGTTCCCGATACCTCGCGGAACCAAGTCGGTCCGTTCGCTCTTCTTCATAGAGCGGTTGGTATAGAAGGCAAGGACTAGCACCAGAAGCACGGTGAATATCAATGGCGGAATTGTATTCACCAAATAGAATGGGCCGATAACCGGCAGGGTGAAAAGGGGTTCCTCCATCAACCGCTCGGCCGCAAAGGTGATCTCCGGCTGTACAGGAATGAAATAGTTCAACCCGCCCACGATGAATCCAACGATCATCAGCACTAATACGACCCAGCGCCGCCAGGGTCTGCGTTTTTGAGTTTCCAAGTTACCTCCTATGCAGAGAGATTCGTCTTGTCGTCTGCTTCGGGTTTAGATTTTAATCTCGCAATCGTCCGACGCGCGATAACCAGCATCAAAACGACCGAGAGAGGGATGCCTGCAAAAAGCAGGATCAAGGTGAACAATGGTTTTGTATTGAAAGTTCTATCGAGCCACAACCCACCGAACAAGGATGCCAAGACGATAACGAGAGTCAGGCATCCGACCTGCCCTACCATTACGATCAATACCGTGTTGATAATGTTCTTACGTTCTTTATCCGATTGCGCCATGTTGCACGATTATAACAAACTGGCTAAAACGGGTCAACGAACGGTCAAAACAGGTTCATTGCAGCCGCGTTCGAGAAGCCGAACCACGGACCAAATACCGTTCCAAGCAAGATGATGCCTAACGCCAGCACCACCAGCGCAATCGCGTATGGGCGCGTCACTGCGATGGGATGCTGTTCCTCGTCTTCCTTTTCCATGCGGAACAGGTACACATACTTCAAGACGTTCAAGTAGTAGTAGAGTCCCACGATGGAGTTCAGAATGCCGATAATGACCAGCCAAATGTAATTGGCCTGGATACCTGCCGCAAAGACCAAGACCTTCGCGACAAAACCGCCGAAGGGTGGCATACCCGCTAACGAAAGGAACGCGGCCAGCATCACTAAAGCCAGCCATGGCGAACGGCGGCTCAAACCGCGATAGGCATCGTATTCGTCCGAGCCGGTGATGCGGCCAACCGCCATAACGATTCCGAAGGCGGCCAGGTTGGTGACGATGTAAGCCAGCAAATAGAAGACAACACTGGCGATTCCCAACTTGGATACCGCGACGATTCCAATCATGGCGTAACCGGCATGGGCAATAGAAGAATACGCCAACATGCGTTTTAGATTCTTTTGCGGTAATGCAAGCAAGTTACCAACCGTCATTGTGACCGCGGAAAGAATTGCAAACACCATCGTCCAATCAACGATCGCGTTTTGGAAAACCACGAGGAACAGACGAGCGATCACAGCGAAGCCCGCAGCCTTGGACGCTGTCGAAAGGAAACCAGAAACAGGAGTCGGCGCGCCTTCGTACACATCGGGTGCCCAAAAATGGAACGGGACCACCGAGACCTTGAAGCCGAGTCCCACCACGACGAGTACAATCAAGCCAAACATAATGGGAGCCGCTAAATTTCCGGCTTTGAACGCATCCGCCAAAGCGTAGAGATTCGTCGTTCCGGCAAATCCGTATAACAGACTGAATCCGTACAGCATGATGGCTGACGTCATCGCACCGAACAATAAATATTTGAAGCCAGCTTCCGTCGAATGTTCATCAGTCAGCATGAAGCCCGCCAACACATAAAGCGGAATGGACGTTGTCTCAATCGCGAGATAAAGCGTAATGAGATCGGCAGCAGAGGCCATCAAACACATGCCAATGGTAGAAGCCAGGAGCAAAGCGTACGCCTCGCCACGATGACCAACTTGTTCGTGGTCCATCAAAAGCAAGGCGGTAATGCCTGCGCCGAAGATGAACAACATCTTGAAGAAGAAACCAAGCCAGTCAAAGCGTATCGTATTACCAAATGTCGAAACCGGATCGCCGGGGCGGCCAACCAAAACACTGATGACCAGGATCGCGAACAAGCCGCCAGCGGTCAACCATCCCACATTGCGGCGGCGTTCTTCCTTCCAGAACGGCTCGACAACCAGCGCAATCACGCCAAGAATAAGAATGAGTGTTTCAGGGAGGATCGAAAGGAAACTCGTGGATGTAAACATTATGCGCCTCCCAGGAGGGTCAAGATATGTTGTACGCCTGTTTGCACGACAGGGACCATCACGGATGGGAAGATACCAATGCCGATCATCAGCACACAAAGCGTGGTGATTGCAATCTTATCCAAAACCGTGATGCCAGATAAATGGCCTTCGAACTTCTCCGGTATTTTCCCAAAGAAGACCTGGCGGATATTTCGCATGATATACGCCGCGGTGATGATGATTGAAATGCTCGCAATGACGGCGACCAGCCACTGTGACTGCCAAACGCCAAGGAAGATCGGGAATTCGGCGATGAAGCCAGAGAAGCCCGGCATACCCATTGAAACTAGGCCGCCGATGATAAAGCCAATCGCGGCAAAGGGCATGACTTTGTTTATGCCGCCCAATTCTGGAATCTCGCGAGTATGTGCACGGTCATAAATCATGCCAACGACTGCAAAGAAGAGAGCCGTCATGATCCCGTGCGAGAACATTTGGACGCCCGCGCCAGTCAAACCGTTCTTGTTGAGCGTGGAAAATCCGAGCATCACCAATCCCATGTGCGAAACAGACGAGAAGCCGACCATGTATTTGAAATCTGTTTGGACGAAAGCAATGAATGCGCCATAAACAACTGCGACACCCGCACACAACATGATCAGCCAAGACCAATATTTTGCGCCTTCAGGCAAAAGCATAATGCCGACGCGCAAAGCCGCGAAGGCGCCGAGCTTCATCAGCACGCCTGCGTGGAACATGGAAACCGCAGTCGGCGCGGCGACGTGTCCATCTGGCGACCAATTGTGGAACGGCCAGATGCCGCCCAACACTGCGAAGCCGAAGAAAACCGGGAGGAACCATAAGTTCTGGAACGATGCGGAGAAATTCGCCTTCTCCAGTTGAAGCATGTCGAAGGTGTAAATACCTGTGTTCTGACCCGCGACCCAATACATCGCCAACGCGCCAACTAATGCAATCACCGAACCTATGAACAAATAAAGCGTCAGCTTCATGGCCGCATACTCGCGCGTCTGTATCCAGCCCCAGATGACGATCAGCAGATACATCGGAAACACGGCAATTTCATAGAAGAAGAAAAGCATGAAAAGATCGAGCGAGGCAAACACACCAAACACGCCGCTGGCGAGAATGAACAGGAAAGCGAAGAACTCGCGCGGACGATCCTGAATGCCGGCGGAGAGATGCTTATGTTCGTCAAAATCTCCCCACGAGATCAGCACACCGGTGAACATCACAACGCCAGTGAGCAAAACCAACGGAGCGCTCATTCCGTCCACGCCGAACTTGAGGCTGATGCCCAGCGCGGGAAGCCAGCTATATTGCTCGACGAATTGATAGCCCGTCATGTGTTGGGTCAGATATTGAATATAGACCCAGAGCGATAATAAAAGGGCGAAAGTTGCGGCGGCCAATGCTACACCGCGCGCTTCCGTTTTTCGCTGGGCCGGGATCATTAGAATGATCAACGCCGCGACGAGCGGGGTAAAGACAATTACACTCAATACAGGAAAAGTCATCATCCACCTCTTAGAACAAGTGCATCACAGCGCTATTGATAACGTTCAAGATCCACGCCGGCCAGATGCCGATGACCAGGATTAAAGCCATCAGAGGAGCCATCACAATAATTTCGCGCGTGTTGATCTCGGTGAGTTTATGTTCGCCGTGTGCCCAGTGTTCGTTCATGGGGCCATGCAAAACTTGTTTAATTCCCTTCAAGATATAAGCGCCGGTAAAGAGAAGTCCGAGCATAGAAATCGCTGTGTATGGCGTCAAAATCGGATATGAACCTCGTACCACAAGAAACTCAGACACGAACCCATTCAAACCGGGCAAGCCAAGCGACGCCATTGAAGTAAATATCAAAATACCGCCATAGATCGGGACGAGTGGGAACAGGCCGCCATATTGATTCAGGTCACGCGTATGGGTCCGTTCGTAGATCACGCCGACGAGGAAGAACATTCCAGCTGCCGACAATCCATGATTGAACATTTGGAGGATCGCACCGTTCATCGCGATTCTCGCGTCGGCCGTCCCGGCTGCCAAAGCGGCCGCGGCGATACCGAGCACGACAAAGCCCATGTGGTTGACCGAGGAATACGCGACAAGTCGTTTGAAATCCGTCTGACCAAACGAGCCAAATGCCCCGAAGATGATTGCAGCAGTTGCGAGCAAAGCCAGCGCCCAAGCAAATTCCTTTGCCTGATCAGGATAAAGTGGAAGAACAAGCCGCAAAAATCCATACGCGCCAAGTTTCAACAGAACGCCAGCCAACAACATGGAGCCAGCCGTCGGCGCTTCGGTATGCGCGTCGGGCAGCCATGTATGAAACGGCCAGATCGGAACTTTGATCGCAAAAGCGATAACGAACGCCCAGAAGATTACCGTCTTCACCGTCGAGATCGGGAAGCCTAGCAAAAAGCCCTGAGCCGAAGTCCAGTTTGCGGTAATGGTAGCAAGGTCAAAAGTCCCAAAGAGAGCGCCAAGCAACTGAATGCCGAGCAGAAGTCCGAGCGATCCGCCCATGGTGTAGATCATGAACTTGAGCGAAGCATAATCCTTGTTGGCGCTTCCCCATTGGTTGATGAGGAAATACATCGGGACGAGGCCGACTTCCCAGAAGACGAAGAAGATCAGCAGGTCAACTGCCATGAAGACGCCGAGCATTCCAGTCTCGAGGAACAGGAACAGCATCATATATGGCTTGACGCGATCTGTCACGCTGAACGAAGCCAAAATCGCAAGCGGCGTCAATAATGTGGTCAGCAAAACCATCGTCAACGAAAGCCCATCCACACCGAGATGAAGCGAAGAACCAATCGCGGCATACCAAACGTATTTCTCTTCAAATTGGTACCCAGCCGCACTTGGATTGAAGCTGAACCATAACACGAGCGAGAGCGCGAATGGAATTAAGCTGGCAACGAATGCAAACCAGCGCAAAAGTTTGGCTTCATCTTTCGGCAGGAAGAGCATCACAACTGCCGAGACCGCCGGAAAGAACAAGATCAAACTAAGAAGATGAGTGTTGAGAAAGTCCATCATGCACTCCTACCCGCTAGACTCTCACCAGAACATAAAAGAGCAAACCGGCGATCGCCAACAGAATAATCAACGAGACTAGCATGTATTGTTGAATGCGTCCGGATTGAATGGGGCGCAGATTGCGGCCAACCCACTGTGTGACATGAGCCGTGCCGTCGCCGAAAAATCGGTTGATCACAGGCAGATCAAAATGATTGCGGATGATCGAACCGATGCCTAGCGTGGCCCTGCCGAACAAATGCAAAATGCCGTCAATCAAACCTTTGTCCATCCATTGATACACAAAGGTTTCTGCGAACCAAAATGAAGGCTTGACGAAAAGGAAATCGTAAATTTCGTCAAAGTAATATTTGTTTTTGAGCACAGGAATTTGCAGCTTGTCTTCCGCCGCGGATTGAACATTGCGATACACAAGCCAGCCGAAGAACAAACCGCCAAGCGCAACAACCAACGAGGTTCCAAGCACAATCCAACTAAACGGAACCGCTTCGGGCATGACGGCGAGCGTGCTGCCGACAAATTCATGGAACCAACTCGGATTCAGATGCAAGCCCAGGAAATCATCCGGGATGCCGACCCATCCAGCGCAAACGGAAAAACCAGCCAATATAACTAGTGGAGCGGTCATTGTCCACTTTGTCTCTTGGGCGTGTTCTGCGGCAGGCGTACGAGGTTCGCCGAGGAATGTCAGCGTGATCTGGCGCATCGTGTAGAACGCAGTCAGGAAAGCAGCCAACGCAAGAACAATGAAGACAATCATTTGTCCGCTGCCGAATGCCTCGGTGAAGATGGGCTTTCGTTGACGATGGTTTT
>JAJYOO010000165.1 GCA_021796155.1 Chloroflexota bacterium | reverse complement strand
ACCGAGACTTTGCCACCACTAAAACGCCTTGCAAAATCCAGCCGTCCAATTTTGTATTTCCCTGAATTGCAATCACGTGCGCCCAGATCACGCCATTGACATTCTGCGTGTCGGGCTGGACTTCAACGATGGAATTATTATCCAGCGTGGCGATATATTTTCCGTATGGAGCTTCGCGTAAATTGACTCCGCTGCCTTGATCGGCATGGATGTACGCGTAAACCGGCGTCGGCTCGATGGTGAGAGTCATGGTCGGTGTTTCGGTCGGCGGCAGCGTGATTTCAAGCGTCAACGGTACGGGCGAGGGCGCGATCGTTTCAGTCGGCGTCTCCGTCTCGATAACAGGTGTGGAGGAAGGCTCCAGCGAAGGCGTGGCGTCCATAATGGATGGCAAAGTCTCGGTCGGGGAAAGATGCGTCGCGGTGGATGCTTGTGCAATGAGTCGCGGTGCCGATGAAGGAATCCAACTGCCGCCGGTCATCAGTCCAATCAAAATCACAACGATGACGATGGTTGTGATCCCGCTCAAGGCAAAGCCCGCGAAATTGGTTGGCATGAAACGCATCGCGATCAACGTCAAAATTCCAAACAGGCTCGCCCACGCAAAATGGACAAGAAAGACCAGCACGCCATGCGGCCAAATGTCGCCGATGCCGCTGCCCAGCCCAAAGCCACCCGCGCTGAGCGGAAGGAAAAATTCATAAGCCAGCATCACGCTTGGCAGATACGGCTTACTTTCAGAGCGCACGAACGAGATCGTAAGGATGATCGCGCCGAGCGCAAGCACGATCAAATCAGGCCACCATAAACGGCTGTGTAAAAATGCTTCATTGAATGTGTGCGGCAGAAATGGACGCGCGGCAAATCCCGCGATCACGCCGCTGATAAAAATCAGCGCGGCGCTAATCAATAATGCAGCGAACGTCTCGCCGAAGAATCGCGCGGACCCGGTAATGGCTCCAAGCAAAAGGCCGATCCACGGCGTGAGAAGCGGAGCCATCAGGATGCCGAAGATCAACACGGCTTGCGAGTCGATTACGAAACCGAGTCCGATGATTGCGCCGCACAAAATTGCGAAGACGAATAATTCATAGGATGGATACGCGCGGCGCGCCAGCGATTGAAGCAATGCGGCGCGGCCCTCCGCGTCGGTCGGGACGATGAGCTGGCCTCGCCTTCGACGCCTTGCGCGTGGCGGAATGTTTCCCCGCGCCGGTTGCGGTTCTTGCGAAATGGAAGATGGATCGGGATTCGTCATTTGAAAAGTCCGCTGCTATTTGCGGAGGCTGGCAAGTATGCGTAATGGTTTATCGAGCAAATCAAAAGCTGCGAAGATATCAGGCACAACAATGTCGGATGCGAGTAGTGTTTCGGTCGCCGCACCTTCCGCGGACATTACACAGATTCCAAGCGCCGCGGCTTTCAACATGCCTGCATCGTTCGCTCCCTGGCCGATTGCAACGACCGAGTCTGCACCAAGTTTTTCAACGAATAAACGTTTCTGTTCCTGTTCATTGCCACCAGTAAGGCGGGTCGCAGTTAGATTGAGTTGCTGATCAATTGTGGATTGGCGCCCGTGTGTATCGGCGGTGAGCAAATGAATCGTCAAACGGTCGCGGAGAGATGCGATGCGTTTGGCTAATCCGTCAATCAGAACGCCATCAATCGCCAGCGTTCCGTTGACATCTGATACTAAATGTTGAAGCTTCAACGCGCCGCGCCCCGGAATGTTCAACTCAATCATCGGCGTAATTATAACCGTATTGACATATACAACATTGCACTTAACAAACGTAGGTCACGCTTACGAAGTCCTCAAAGAGGAAAGCGTGACCTACGAAGAAGAGGGGGAAACTACCGCGGAGTTTTTATCTTTGATTGAATCTCATGCGCTGTGCTTGTCGTCGAGCCACTGCCGCACGTTCAGCCGCTGCGGCTTGCTCACGCTTTGAGATCATTCCCATCACGATCCAATAAGCGGTAAAGAACAGAACGACAAGGAAAGTTCCAACATAGATGATGCGTGTCACGGGCAAAGCTGAATCAGTTCCGGCAAATAATCCATGCAAAGTTGCGCCCAAATATCCGACGATGCTCAATATATGGATACTTCTAAATACCTTCGAGCCGATGGTCCGTCGCATGTAAAACGTTACTGTGACGAGCACGAAGATATAAGCGCCGATGATGCCGAGTCCAACCCAGAGAGGGCGATAACTATCTGTGAACGGGATGAGAACTTGCCAGATCGAAAATGGCAGGAACTGATCAAACATCAGGACGGTGATGTGCAGCAGGAGAAAACCCAATCCCAACAATGAAAGGAATTCATGAAAATCGTATGATTGCGTTCCTTCAACGGATGGATGAAAAATTTTGGTTGGGATGGCCATGCCCCAGACCATCGAAAGCCACATGATGAAATAAGCGGTCAGTCCCGATGCGCGGGTGATGTACCACCAGGCTTGGACGCTGTCCATGGCAAACAGCGATTGAACAGGTTGAAAAATGGACGCGCCCATTGTTGTCTGCGTGAACCAGATCACGCCCAACATGCCAATAAAAATGATTCCGGCGAGCATCACCGCGCCAGCCATCTTGATTGCCTGCCAGCCGAGATTGTTTGATTTATTCGAGATGGATTTACCTGAATTCATGAATATTCCTTCTGAGTCGATTATTCCATTGATCGCTATTGATTAAGAGCCGCCGGTCCTGAATGTTGGCTGTGAAAAGAAACTCTGGATTGGCGGCTGCACCGGAGCCTGTTGTACCGAAAAGCCCTGACTCTGGAATGTGCCATTATTCGAGAAGTTCAATGGCGTTAATGGAGCCAGCGTTGGAAGCGGCGCGACCGAAACGCTCGATGAAGAAGCCGGCTGGATCGGCTTGGGTGAATGTGCGATCATGATCCATCCAAGCATAAATGTGCCGATGCTTGTCAGGCCAATCCATACCCGTAATCCAAGTTTGAAAAGTTTCATTTTTGCCTCTCGTTACTTGTTGATGAAGATGCGCCCATCACTGGTCACGGTGATGATGCCGTTTTGTTGCAACGCATTGAGCAGCATCTGGACCTGCTGCATTTGCGCCTGCGCCTGTTGCACCTGAGCATTTGCTTGCTGGATCTGCTGCTGATATTGCTGTTCGCGCTGTTGATATTGCTGATCTCGCTGCTGATATTGCGCGACCAAAGCCTGCAACTGCTGGATTTGCGCTTGACTCTGCGATTGAGACGCGTTCGTATTCGAACCCTGCGAAACGGAAGCCGCCTGCGTAGGCGAATTCGAAGCGGTCGTGCCGTTCGGGTTTAAGAATGCCGCGCCACCGATGGCAAGCATCGCAACCCCCACGCTTGCCGTCATCAAGATAGCGGCAATTAATGCTGCAACTTGTTTTTTCATGAGTGCCTCCAAAATATTCTCAGGCGTGAGTATACCGACGGAGTATGACAACAAAGTGACAACGATGGCTTGAATTTGTGTAGAGATTTTGTGGAAAACCGCGAGGCTCGGAATAATTTCCTTGATTTATAATGACCGGGAGATCGCGGAACGAAAACTAACAAGGAGCTTGTCGACATGAAGATCACTGATAATGTATATGTTGTCCCCGGCGTAGTATCCAATACATATATTCTTGTTGACCCAGATGGACTTACCATCATCGATTCAGCTTTGCCGCGCAGTGAGAAGAAAATCCTTGCTTTTGTGGCAAGCCTCGGTAAGTCCGCACATGATGTGAAGCGCATCATTCTCACTCATTCAGATATTGACCATGTCGGCAGCCTGGCTGCCTTGCAAAAAGCGACCGGCGCTTATACGTATGCCAGCAAGATTGAAGCTGATGCCATCGCGGCGGGCAGACCATCGCGGATGATCCAGCCTGCCGGGTTTTCGGTGAGGCGAGTGATGTTCGGTTTGTTGCGGCCCTTCATGAAGGCTGCGCCACTCAAAGTGGATGAAGTTGTGACGGATGGTCAAATCCTGCCAGCGCTTGGTGGTCTGCGTGTGATCGAAACGCCCGGACACACGCCAGGTCACATCTCGTTATTTGCACCTGCTGTGGGTATATTATTCTGCGGCGACTCGATGGTTACAGACGAAAATGGAATCCACGGTTCGCGTCCCGGCCTGACGTGGAGCGATACGAAGGCAAGAGAGTCCGAGAGAAGGCAGGCGGCGCTTGGTGCGCGCATCGTATGTTCAGGCCACGGCCCTGTGGTAATGGATGCTGCCGGAAAATTCCCGGCTTAGTTGTTGGACAGACTTGGATTTCCAATAAATCGTCGGTGAGACTCAAATAGCCTTGAACAATATCGGCGCTTGATATTTTCCCCTTGCTAAATGGTTTCGAGACTCAAGCTTAATCCAGATTTGATATTGCGATAGCCCTCATCCATCACGGTCGAAAGCGGGACATCAGGGAATCGTGTCCGCCCCTGCTCGGTAATCAAAACATTCTCTTTATATTCCCCCCAATGCAAACTGGCTTGTAATGGAAATTGCGGTTGGTCAGACGTAGACCCAAGAGTGACTGCAAGATTCAGAAAGATTGCAAGGCCATCATCGGTTTGGCTTGAGAGCGTACAGTCCAGCGCTACCGTGTATACATTACCACTTGCCTCTATTTCGTCTCGAAGCAAGGTGAACCAGGGATCCTCAACCTGAGCCGAGTCGGCGCGATAGGCCAGTTCGATTGGGGAGAAGATGGACTGAATTTGTTCCAGTGTGCTTCTCCAGGTAGAACGCCATTTCTGTTCATCTGATATTTCTAGGATGGGAAGCGGACCACTGCCAGCGAGAAACGATAAATTTCCTTTAGTGGTCTCTGGCAGGGAAACATTTTGGTGCGTCCGCTCATTTTCAATTGATTCCAAGGCGTCAATGAGTGCCTGTCTCAATTCAGCATTGTTCAGAATTTTTTGATGTAGATCGGGGTAGCGCGTGGATATATCTTCTCCATCAAGTATTTTATCTATGATTAAAGTTAGCATATCACTGCCCACCTCCGATTCTGACACGCTTGTCGCGTCAAGATCAGATAAGTCTCTTATTAGTCTTCGTATAGCCTTTGACTGATTGGAAGAATCCGAAGAGATTCGATTGTTAGTCATTTAAGTTATTCCTGATTTCGCGCAAAATCTTCCGTAGTTCCTCCAACGCGTTAAACTGCAAGCTGTAGACCGCTCCAACAGTCTTTCCCATCTTCTTGGCCACTTCAGCGGGAGGTAGTTCATCGAAATAGATGAGACGGATGACTTCTTTGCGCGCATCTGATAGCCGTGCGATGGCATCTAAAAGTTCCATTTCCATACTTTCATGAGGATCGCGATTGTCGAGCGGCGGATCATCCAAGGAACGCAGATTTTCATCGAGGGACAACAGGCTCTCTTCCGGGATGACAGATTTTTTTGTGCCCGCGCGCATAAACTTCCTGCACGCGTTCTGGACAATGACGTGCGCCCATGGATCGAATTCCGTGTCGTAGGGAAAATGTGCTTTCAGCAGAGTCGAAGCCGCGTCGGCGGCGCACTCCGCTGCGATTTCCTGAGTTGAGGCGTTCGCGGTGAAGCCTTTCCTGACCAAAAAATTGAACGCCCAGTTTTGCATTCGTTCAAACAGTGATGTCCAAACCTTGCTGGTCCGTGTTGTTTGAATCTCGTGAATGGATACGCTTAATTTTCTGTGTCCCTCTGCCACGCGTTCCACATATTCGCCCAAGCGGCTAATATCTCCTCCGATATAAGCCTCAATGCGGCCACGATCCAGGTTGGAATATAGAATGGGCCTGATTTTGTCTGCCAGATCTTTGCCCCTCTTTTCGGCTTCGGCCTCAAGGCGTTTTTCGATTTCGGCTTGGATTTCCTTCGGTGTTAAGCCCATTTTCGATTCATTCTACTGCTAAACTGGTTTGGATTTTGCAAGGACAGTAAGAATGTGAGAGTGATGAAACTATACTGTTTTTTGTAAGCCAGACAGACGATTCGCACTGGGTGACGATTATACGGTGATTATTTGCGAATCGGCAAACGGGATGATGGATCCATTCCGTGAAAGA
>JAJYOO010000164.1 GCA_021796155.1 Chloroflexota bacterium | reverse complement strand
GCATAGACATTTTGATTTAAGTAATCTTGTGTAGGTTGGCTAAGGAAATTCTGAGAAAGCCGCGATGCACCTTCTCAAAATACTAAACCAATGATATAGTTAGAAATTGAAACTATTAGAGAGACATACTATTATGGAAAAACTTGACGAATGCGCCCGCCAACTGCTCGACACCGTCCCGCCGATCATGCGCTCTGTTCGCGCAGAGATGCGGAGTCACCGCGGCCATGACCTTTCGATCCCACAATTCCGCACGCTGACATTTGTGAACAGAAATCCAGAAACTTCGTTGTCCGAACTTGCTGACCATTTGGGGTTGACTTTGCCATCCGTATCGAAATTGGTAGATGGCCTCGTGAATCAAAAACTGATCACGCGACGCGAGTCAACAGAAGATCGAAGGCGGATGACGTTATCGCTCACGAAAAGCGGCATAGACATTTTGCGCGCCGCGAGTCAGGCGACGCAGGATTACCTGAAAAATGTCTTGCGCGAACTTTCAGGTGACGAATTATCCACAATCCTTCGTGCGATGAATCTTCTCCATCCATTGTTTATGAGAGGAACGAAAGAAGAAAGAGAATATGCCACTGTCAATTCTTGAAACTAAAGCTTTGACGCGCCGCTTTGGCACGTTGACTGCCGTAAACCAATTTACGCTGTCTGTCGAAGAAGGCGAAATCTTCGGGCTTCTTGGCCCGAACGGCGCTGGTAAAACCACCACGCTCAAAATGCTGACTACGCTTTTGCCGCCGACTTCTGGCGAAGCGAAAATCGCAGGACGCGATATCGTTCATCAATCCCGTGACGTTCGCAGAGTGATTGGTTACGTTCCGCAGTTGCTGTCCGCGGATGGAACGCTTTCCGGTTTTGAAAATCTTTATATCTTTGCCAAGCTCTATGACATCCCGCGCGGCGAACGGGAGAAACGCGTCAATGACGCGCTGGAATTCATGGGGTTGGCCGATTCTGCCAATAAACTGGTACGGGATTATTCAGGCGGGATGATCCGCCGCCTCGAGGTGGCTCAATCCTTTTTGCATCGTCCCCGCGTCCTTTTCCTGGACGAGCCGACAACGGGCCTTGATCCGACCGCGCGCCGCGTCGTCTGGGAACATGTCCAGCGTCTGCGCGACGATTATGGCACGACCATCATTCTCACTACGCATCTGATGGAGGAAGCCGATCATTTGTGCCACCGGCTCGCGATCATGCATTTGGGAAAGGTGGCAGCCATCGGCACACCGGATGAACTCAAAGCTTCGATTGGCGGGCGCGGAACGACATTGGATGATGTGTTCATTCATTATGCAGGCGATACACTTGAATCTGGAGGTAGTTACCGTGAGACATCTCGAACAAGACGCACGGCTCACCGCTTGGGCTGAACCGACTCAAAAACATCCACTTGATTTTTTCTTTGCGATCACCAGCTTCATCAATAAAACATTTGTGATTGCAGAGTTGGAGATTCGCAAATTGCGCCATGACCCGACCGAATTGCTGACACGCGCTGTCCAGCCCGCGTTGTGGCTGTTGGTCTTTGGCGAAGTGTTCACGCGTATCCGCGCCATCCCGACCGGCTCGGTCTCTTACATAGACTTCATGACACCAGGCATTTTGGCACAGAGCGTTCTCTTCGTCTCGATCTTTTACGGCATCGCGATTATTTGGGAACGCGACCTTGGCATCGTCCATAAGTTTCTCGCCACGCCGACGCCGCGTGCTGCACTCGTTTTGGGTAAAGCACTTTCGGCGGGTGTGCGTAGTCTTGCACAGGCGGCGATCATTTATGTTCTGGCTTTGCTTTTATCGGTTCACATGAATTGGGATCCACTGGCATTGCTTGGCGTGATCGTGATCGCGGTGTTGGGCGCTGCATTCTTCGCGACGTTCTCGCTCATCATCGCTTGTCTCGTCAAAACGCGTGAGCGCTTCATGGGTATTGGTCAGGTGTTGACCATGCCGCTGTTTTTTGCCAGCAACGCGATTTATCCGATCAACATCATGCCAACGTGGCTGCAAGTCATCTCGCGCATCAATCCGCTGACATATGAAGTCGACGCGTTGCGTGGACTTATGCTGGCGGGTGGTCAAATGACCTATGGCTTCGGCGTTGACTTTCTCGTTTTAACAGTAGCGACAGCCATTCTGGTGATCATCGGCTCGATCCTCTATCCACGCGTTGTGGTGTAAAGATAAGGTAATATAATCACTATGCAGGTTGAAGACTTGCGCGTCCACGCGCAAGTCTTGATTCTATGGAGTAGACTTTTTTGGAAGAACCAGCCCTCACCGAATCGCCTTTTGAATCGCCGGAAGAACCGGAGCGCGTCAAAAACGCGAATACGTTCGCGGCATTGCGGCATCGAAATTTTCAACTTTATTTTGGTGGTCAATTAATTTCCAATGCCGGAACATGGATGCAGACCATCGCCCAGGGTTGGCTGGTCTATCAACTTACTCATTCTGATCTGGCGCTTGGCATTGTGGGATTTGCTGCAGCTGTTCCCGCTTTGATCATCTCTCCGTGGGGAGGCGTGGTCGTGGACCGCGTCCCGAAGCGGACGCTTTTGATTCTCACACAGTCCAGCGCGATGCTGTTGGCATTTATCCTTGCAGTGCTGGCTTTTACCGGCCTGGTGCAGGAGTGGCATATTGTTTTGCTGGCCGCGGGTTTGGGACTCGTCAATGCGTTCGATGGGCCAGGCCGCCAGGCGTTTGTCGTTGAAATGGTCGGACGCGAAGATTTGCCGAATGCTATTGCATTGAATTCTATGATGTTCAACAGTTCGCGCGTCATTGGTCCGGCACTAGGAGGAATTCTGCTGGCCATCGTCGGCGCGGCATGGTGCTTCACGATCAATGGCATATCTTACCTTGCAGTGATTGCCGGTTTGTGGATGATGCAGGTTGCACCTCACCAGCCAAAGCCTTTGTTAGAATCGCCGTGGAATCAATTGACCAGTGGCATCAAATATGTTTCAAAGCAAATTGATCTAGGCGGGCTTTTGCTTTTATCGCTGGTCTTTAGTATCTTTGGGATTTCTTATGCGACTGTCCTTCCAGCTTTTGTAGAACAGGTTTTGAATCAAGGAGCCGCGGCGTATGGTTGGGTCAACGCGGCAATTGGCTTCGGCGCGGTGGCCGGAGCCTTTTTGGTCGCCAGCAATCACGGAACGAAGTGGCGCGGCAAATGGCTGGTGATCGCGGGAATCGGTTTCCCGATTGTGCTTGGTGCATTTGCCTTTACGCCATATTTTCTTCCAAGCTTGATTCTCGCTTTTGGGTTGGGCATCGGATTCATGGTACAGTTCACGATGATTAACACGCTTTTGCAAACCCGGGTGGAAGACCACCTGCGCGGCCGCGTCATGGCGTTATACACGCTGACGTTTTTCGGCTTTACACCGTTTGGCAATCTGGCAATTGGCGCACTTTCGGAAAGCATCGGTTTGAGCTATACTATTGCGATTTTTGCAGCGATTAGCTTGCTTTTGACTTTGGTCGTGCTTCGGAAAATTCCACAGCTCAAAGAACTCCCATAATAAAATTGTTTGTTGGCATAAATGTGGAAGCGCGTCTTTACATCAGATGCGCCGATTTGCCCTCGCGGAATCGGGAGAAAAATTTGGGCGAGCAATGGATGAAATTCCGCGGCAAATAGTGTACAATTGTTCTAACTTTATCTACCCAAGGATACTATGAACGCTATCGAAATTTCCCATCTTCGCCGCGTGTTTAAATCCTATATCGGCGTCATCAACCGCACAACCAAAGAAGTTGTTGCAGTTGATGATATTTCCTTCGATATCAAGGATGGTGAGCTTTTCGGTTTGCTCGGCCCAAATGGAGCAGGCAAAACAACCACAGCCAAAATGCTTACCACATTGCTTATTCCAACGGCAGGTACGGCAATCATCAAAGGCTTTGACGTTGTCAAAAAAGCAGAAGAGGTTCGCAAGCGGATCGGTTTTATCTTCGGTGGCGAACGCGGACTTTACTGGCGTCTCTCCGGCATTGATAACCTGCGCTACTTTGCCAGCTTATATGGCGTTGACCCCGATGTTTCAAAGAAGCGCATTCCGTACCTGCTTGATCTGGTCGGCTTGAAAGATCGCGGCGATGAAAAGGTCGGTGGTTATTCACGCGGCATGAAGCAGCGACTCCATGTAGCCCGGACGCTTTTGCATGATCCCGAAGTTTTGTTCCTGGATGAACCGACGATTGGTCTGGACCCGGTCGGGGCGCGCGAGTTTCGACAAGTGATTCTCGATCTGCAGTCGCAAAAGAAAACGATCCTGCTCACGACGCATTACATGTTCGAAGCCGACGCTTTATGTGACCGGATCGCCGTTATAAATCACGGACGCATCGTTGCCCTCGATACTCCGGGCGGATTGAAATCCCGCGCGCAGGACTTGAATGTGGTCGAGGTTGAGACCTTTGGTTTGCCAGCCAATACACTTAATAGTCTGCGTGCTCTGCCGTTTGTTGATGCGCTTTCAGTCGAAGAATATGAACAGCGGCAAATGTTGATGATACAAACTGGTCGCGGAGCCGAGGCCGTGCCCGACGTGCTGGCCGCTCTGGGCGGCCTGAAAGTTGGACGCGTAAGCGTCCGCGAGCCAACGCTGGAAGATGCTTATGTGCGTCTTGTCGGTAATGGAGATAAATCATGAACTATCGCGTACTGATCAAATACTGGCGTACTGTCTTGGTCGTAGCGGAGATGACTGTCCGCCAGCAATTGATGGACGGATTTGTCATCTTCACGATTTTGTTTCAGCCGATCATCATTGCTTTGTTAGGACTATGGATGCTGAAAGACAAAGGTCCCGACTCGGCTATGTTCGTGGTTGTTGGAAGCGGCCTCACGGGTTTGTGGTCAAGCCTGCTCTTTATATCAGGCAACAGCATCAATGTGGAACGCTGGATCGGGACGCTTGAATCACTGGTCGCGATTCCCACGCCGTTTGAAGTGGTTGTGTTTGGCAAAAACCTTGCCAACGTGCTCCAGTCTTTGTTGTCCATGTTGCTTGGGTACATTGTGGCCGCTTTTTTCTTTGGATACTCACTGAATATTCAGCAGCCGCTTCTTTTTATCGCCTCGGTCTTCCTGACCATTTTCGGATTCATCAGCTTCGGTCTGGTGATTGCCCCGGTCTTTGTGATGAATCCGGGTGTGCAAGCCTGGCAGAATGGATTGGAATTTCCAGTTTACGTTCTTGGCGGATTTATGTTTCCGATTGCACTCCTACCCGGATGGACAACTCCCATCTCTTATTTGCTGCCGCCTTATTGGGCGGCGGTCGCTCTGCACGGGACCTCGACGGGCGGCGCATCGTTAAATCAAACGCTTTTTGCCTGGGGCATGATCGTTCTCTTCTCGATCATTGATGTGGTGGTCGGCGGGCGTTTGTTCAAGCTGATGCTTTATAAAGCCCGTGCCGACGCGACGTTGGGAATGGAATGACTTCTTTTATTGTCATAACCATGTCGTTGCGAGACACCGTAGGGGTCGTGGCAATGACAACCGTGAATGAAGGAAGTTTATGAAAAAGATAGCCATTAATATTCGTCTCTTCTGGCAAGGTGCAGTTCTTGCTTATGTAGGTCTTTTCCATTGGTTGCGTCCCACGCAGTATGTCGCTTCCAAGATTATTATGCCGCTGGCGCAGTTGTTCTTCTTTGTTTATTTGGGAACGTATGCGACCGGAGCTGGCAACGCGAGCTTTTATATCATTGGTAATGCGCTTGAAATTACTGCCGTCAGTGGCATCTTTGGCGTGACGATGTCCATTGGCAATGAGCGCAATGAAGGCACATTGCCTTATTTGTTTGGTACTCCTGCAAATCGGTTAGCAGTCTTCCTTGGCCGCGCTTTTATGAACATCCTTGACGGCGCGCTGGGTGTTGTGATTGCTTTTGTGTGGGGAGTTGTCTTGCTTGGACTCGATCTCTCGCACACGAATCTCGGTGGGCTGGCCATGATCATTCTTATCACAACCGTCAGCACATGCGGATTCGGTTTGTTGTTGGGCAGCTTATCTCTCATCGTGACAGC
>JAJYOO010000163.1 GCA_021796155.1 Chloroflexota bacterium | reverse complement strand
ACCACCGTGCGCCGCCACAATTTCTTGCACTATCGCCAGACCCAGCCCCGCGCCATGTTTCTCCCCGCCCGCCCGCGACGAATCAGCTTGATAGAAACGGTCGAAAATATGTGGGATGGCTTCTGCAGGAATTCCCTTGCCGGTGTCGCTGACAGAAACCTGCACTTCGCTTTTATCCTGCACGGCGCGCAAAGTCACTGTGCCGTTATAAGGTGTGAATTTCAAAGCATTATCCACCAGATTGGTAAAAACCTGCGCCAGCCTATCGCCGTCGCCCATGAAAATTGGCAGGTCGCTTGCCAACTCAAGCTTCAAATCAACCGCGGAACGCGAAGCCATTGGCGTGAATTTTTCCATTACGCCATTCAAGAGCGCCTTCATATCCACCGGCGACATTTTCAAATCTGCCGTCCCAGCCTCGAGACGCGCCAGATCGAGCAGGTCAAGAGCCATGCGGTGCATCCGCCCGGCTTCGTTGTAAATCACCTCGGCTGCCTGATGGAGAGCCTCTGGCGTATCGGCTGTGCCATCCAAAATCGCCTGCGAGAATCCTTGAATGGATGTGAGCGGAGTCTTGAGTTCGTGCGAGACGTTTGCCACGAAATCGCGCTGCGATTTTTGACTCGACTGCATGCGTCCGACCATGGCATTGAAGGCCCGCGTCAATTCTTGGACCTCCTGCGGGCCGCTTGGCTGGACGAGTTGCGCGGCGTCTGCGGGAACGGTCCGCGCCGCGGCAACAACATTTTGCAAGGGATCGGCCACCCAGCGCGCCAGCACAAAAGCCAGCACCAGTGAAAGCAAAAGCGCAATCACACCACCCTCGACGAGAGGCAGAAAAAGTTCATCTGTAAGAATGGACAAGGTGGTTACCTTAGGCCTAGGTGCAGCGACCATCAGCCATGTGCCATCCGACATCTGCCGGAGAGAATACAACCACACTTTTCCGGTTGAATCGCGCACTGTTGGCAACGCACGTAATGATAGTGATCTTGTAGGAAGTGAAACGAGCGGACTCCCACTAGCCGTATCTTCGAGCAAGAAACCGTTCGCATCAAATGTCAGGATACGGACACTAAAAGCATCTGCAACGCCCGCCAACCTGTTGTCGATACGTGGACGCAAAGCCTGTCCGCCCAGCGGAGCGATCATGCTCTCGGCAGCTTTGATACGATCAAGTGTTTGGCGATAAAGAAGCGGATTCCGTAAAAGAAAGAGAATCAAAACAAACGCCACAACTACAAGAGCCGTGACGATTAGAAAAGCATAACTAAGCCATAGACGAGCGCGCAGGGATGAGAACATGGATTTCTCTTTTTTATGAATCACGTATTACGTAATACGTGATTCATAAAATCACACCGTTAATTTGTATCCCACGCCCGTCACCGTTTCGATCTTCACCGTTCCGCCTTCGAGCTTCCTGCGAAGATGCGCGATATGAACATCCACTGTGCGAGTCTGTCCGTAAAAATCAAAACCCCAGGCCTTTTGCAGCAACTGTTCGCGGCTGAGAACATGTCCGCGGTGTTCGGCCAGGGTGAGGAGCAAATCAAATTCCTGGGCACGCAGGTCAAGGCTCCGGGAAGAGAGGCGCACTTCACGGCTGGCCGCGTCGATCGTCAGTTCACCGAGATGGATGGGTTTGTCCGCCGCGAGCATCTTTCCGTCGCTGCGGCGCAGGATCGCTTTGACGCGCGCCACCAGTTCGCGCGGATTAAAAGGCTTGGTCAGATAATCATCCGCGCCCAGCTCGAGACCGATGATCTTATCAATATCTTCATCACGGGCGGTCAGCATGATGATCGCAACCGAATTATCAGCCGAACGCAAACGACGGCAGACTTCAAAGCCATCCAGTTTGGGAAGCATCACATCCAACACCACCAATGCAGGCTTCGACTGTGCAACAGCCTCAATCGCAGACTCGCCATCGTTGGCTTCCTGCACGCGGAAACCTTCGCGCTCCAAATACATACGCGCCAATTGAATGATGGGCGGCTCATCGTCCACAAGCAGGATCAGTTCGGAAGGCATTTCAGTAATCAGTGATCAGTGATCAGTGATCAGTTTTCAGTGATCGGTGGTCAGTCGCCACGCGGGTCTTGCAGTATCGCCACAGCTTCGATCTCAACCAGAGCGCCTTTGGGCAGACCCGCGACGGCAATGGTACTGCGGGCGGGCGGATTCTCGGAAAAGAACTCGGCGTAGATGGCATTCATTTTTACGAAGTCATTCATGTCCTTCAAAAAGACCGTTGTCTTGACGACAAAGTTCAGCCCCGAATCCGATGCTTCAAGCACGTTCTTGAGATTGGTCAACACTTGGCGCGTCTGCGCTTCGATGCCGCCTTCGACCAACTCGCCCCTAGCCGGGTCGATCCCAACCTGTCCGGCAGTGTATACCAGCGCCTCGGAGCGAATGGCCTGAGAATATGGCCCAATCGCTTTGGGGGCTTTGTCGGTGTAGATAATTTTTTTACCTTCAGTGGTGAACATTGCGACTCCTTTGATTCAAGAAATTTCCAGTTTCGCTCTTCATTTCTGAATTTCAAGAGTATACAACCGAGAGACCGGACAGGCAATGGCAAGTGGACAAAATAGTGCTTCGCCTTACATCATTGCCCAACCAGAGACACAGACTTTCGTCCATGTCTCTGGTTGCAAACGAGAGGGACTACTATCCGCCGCTTTGAGCAGGAGCGGACGTTCCTGCGGGCCTATTGGCATCGCGAAAAGCCTTGACCGCTTCACGCAGAGCCTTACGCGGACCTTGAACAATCTGGCTGATCTGCTTGAACATATCCCTGACGCTCCTGACGGTCGCTTTGGCCTGGGTCACATCGGTGACGTTGCCAACGCTGTCGAATCCCTGATGCGAGCTGATCACGCTTTGGCCGGCATCATAAACAGGCTTGGCTTGCTGGATTGCCGCCGCCAACGCATCCAGTGCAGACTGTACGGCAGAGACGTCCTTGCCATTGGCTTTGGCCCGGTCGATCAGCTTTTGGGCCGTGGCAAGCATCGGATCTGACCTGACAAACATCGCGCCCAGGCGCTGATTCACAACCTGTTCTCTCGCCCAAATCTGCCCCAGTCTCGCATTGGAGATCTGGCCTGGCGCCGGAGGCGCAGCCGCATCGTTCAAACCCAGGGCAAAGGCGCTCGCAAGCGGCAGAGCCGACAGACCCAAACCAGCCACGACAGCCACCACGACAATCTTCTTGAACCACATGATACTCTTTGACATATTCGAACCTCCTTGTTCGAGTTATGAGTGTGATTCTAAATTAAGCAGGTAATGTGCATGTGGCGGGCGTGTAAAAACTTTGTAAACTCCTGGGATACTCAGCGGGCTTCGCCTGCTGGACAGCCGCCGCTCCTAATCAAAGACCGCAACGCTGCCCTCAAACAACTTACGGACGAGATCATGTGCCATATCGCGGCGCTCATTCCAGAGAATTACAGCGGAGTGTATGCTGTGCACCCACGGTTGAAGGATCTTGTAGCTTAAGGATAAGTAGAGGCGACCAATCAAATGGACATCGTTATGCCATTTAAATCATGCCAATGGCCTTGGCGCGGCTGACACTACACTGCAATTCCTTGAATTGATTCTCGTTGGCTACCACGCGCAAACTCCCGACATGATTGAACAACTCCAATTCGCTGTATAGTTCAATGCTGTACTTGCGGAACTGCATCATGGTCTTTGAAGTGGAAAACTGTGTCACCAGCCCAGCCGCGTGAGAAGATTCGCCGCTGGCGATTTCGCCCTTTTCCAAAAGAATGACATCCGTCCAGCCTAATTTAGCAAGATGATATGCAGTATTGACTCCGTAAATTCCCCCACCGACGATGACAACTTGAACCTGATCCTTCATTAAAACAAGCCGCCTTTCGAATTTGAATTAAGCCGTTCGATACGAATCCGCTTCCTTGCGGGAACCGGTTGAGGGTCCGTTAAAGAAGCGGATATTAATTGACAGTGGTTTCCGTTTACTGACGATCCAAAATCAACACAGCTTCACGTGAGCAAGTGACCTGGGATTTATCGCCAATTTTTGGAAGCTCAAGAAATGGGTTGTTGAACGTATCCATGTTGAACTTTGTATTACCAATCGTTATCTGAATGCGGACCACGGAACCAAGAAAGGTAATGTTTTCGATTTTGCAGTCAACTATATTTGCTTTCTTCTGCTCCGACGCAAAACTAAATCGCTCGGGGCGAATGGCAATCGCGACTTTATCGCCCTTCTTTTGGCCCTCCACCTGATTCGCAGATTCAAACTGAACACCATCCATTTTGATGACGCCTTTTGCAGGATCAACCATTTCAGCTTCGGCTGTATTTAATGTACCCACAAAGTTGGCAACAAAGGCGGTCTTTGGAAAGTTGTAAATCTCGAACGGTGTACCGACTTGCTCCACCTTGCCTTCATACATCACGACGATGCGGTCGGAAATGGAAAGAGCTTCCTCCTGATCGTGCGTTACGAAAATGGCAGTGATGCCAAGTTTCTTTTGAATAGCACGAATCTCAGAGCGCAGAGAGACGCGAATCTTCGCATCCAATGCTGAGAGAGGCTCATCCAGTAAAAGCACCTGAGGGCGATTAGCCAGCGCACGCGCAAGAGCAACGCGCTGCTGCTGTCCACCCGAAAGCTGATAGGGATATTTATCGGCATGTTTCTCAAGATGAATTAGAGAAAGCATTTCGGCTATACGTTCTTTAACTGCAGATTCGGGTTCTTTGCGAATCCGCAGGCCAAAGCCGATATTTTGCGAAACGGTCATATTCGGAAAAAGCGCGTATGCCTGAAAGATCATACCGACATTACGTTGGTTCGGAGCTTTATCGGTAATATTTGCGCCGTCCAAAGTGATGTTTCCAGTAGACGGAGTTTCAAACCCAGCGACCATTCTCAAGGTTGTAGTCTTACCACATCCCGAAGGGCCGAGGAAAGAAACGAACTCACCTTTTGCTATATCGAGGTTGAAATCCTGGACGACAACAGCATCAGCAAATTGTTTTGAAATATTGGAAAGAGATAGATATGCCATATCAATTCCTCGTCTGAATGAATTAGTGCGCGCCAGCAGCTTGCGCGCGACCACCCGTAACAATCTGAATGATTCCCATGGAAGCCCAGATCAACAGGAAGCTGGCAAAGGAAAGCGCCGCAGGTTCGTAGGCCTTATGTTGTCCCAAGAGCCACAAATAAGGACTGAAGGCGGGGACATTCATGATAGATGATATCGTTACCTCGCCAACTACAATTGCAAAAGTCAATAACGCGCCGCTTAGAATCGAAGCGCGCAAATTGGGCAAAATAATCCGGACAATGATCGTGGTCCAACTTGCACCCAGGCTTTGGGCGGCCTCGGTTAAAGTGCGAACATCTATGGTCCGCATTCCAGTATCAATGGAACGATACATAAGAGGCAGGGCCAAAACTGTGTAGCCCATGATGATGATAAAGTTGGTACCGACCGGGGAATTGAGCAGCGAGTCAGTCAATTGTACAGAAGTAAAGGGGATTTTAATTGGGGCGCCATAAACGGCCACTAATCCAAAACCCATAACAATCGCAGGGATAACGATAGCCAAAGTTGTTATATATTCCACAACCCTGCGTGCCTCAGGCAGTCGCAAACGAATCCAATAAGAGGTGGGAACAACCAACAAAAGACCGACAAGAATGGTTATAACTGCCAAAATATTCGAGTATACAAAGGTCTTCAAAAATCCGGGGTCAGCGAACGCTTTTTGATACGCAAGCAGACTGATCGTGTCGCGCTGCATGTGCAGGGAAAAATCCAAAGTTGCATACAACGGTAGAACAAAATACAAAACTCCCAGCAAATACCAAAACCAACTCCACAAGTCTCCCACCCTATCTCGAGCTCGTGAAGCAAATGCCTTTAATGCAGCAAAGTACGGAAGGTTTTCGTTCATTTCAGCCACCTTTCCGACCTGGACTGCAGCCAGATATAACCAATGGTTGAGACAGCCATGATGATAATCATGCCTACCGCCATGGCATAACCAAGGCTTGGATTATGCAGAACATCGCTCT
>JAJYOO010000162.1 GCA_021796155.1 Chloroflexota bacterium | reverse complement strand
AATAAATAAAACAATGTCATTGCGAGCATCCTGCGGACGTGTGGCAATCTCAAGTGTTATGCAACATATTGTTTGATGGTTAGTTGAGATTGCTTCGTCGCTGTGCTCCTTGCAATGACATTGTTTTATTTATTTTTATGAATCTCCTTCGCCGACTTAACTTTAACTTATGGTATTTCGCTCGCCCGCCGTGGGACAGCGGCATTTCCCCACCTGAACTTTTTGATTTCATTGCAGACCATCCAGCAGGCCGTGCGATTGACATTGGCTGCGGCACGGGAACAAATGTCATTACGCTCGCACAACACGGATGGCAAGTCAGCGGAATTGATTTTGCGCCGCGCGCGATCCAAATTGCAAAACGTAAAGTGCAAAACGCAAACGTGAAAGCGGTTCTGCAAGTCGGCGATGCGACCAAATTAGATGGAATCACCGGCCCGTTTGATTTAGCGCTCGATATGGGATGTTTTCATGGCGTGGAAAATCGGCCGGCTTATCTCGCCACACTGGATCGAGTCCTCGCTTCGGGCGGATACTGGCTGATGTATGGATTCTTCAAGTCCGACCCGCGTCAAACCGGATCCGGGCTGGCCGCGTCCGATCTGGATTTGATCCAAGCCCGCGGCTTTTGTCTGCTCTCGCGCAAGGACGGCTGGGATAAACGCAAACGGCAATCAGCGTGGTTTTTGTATCAGAAACCTTGATGTCATTGCGAGTGGCGCGCTAGTTTCGATACGCCGAAAAACATGGCTACTCAACCAGCGCCACGTGGCAATCTCCTCTTTGGGTTGTCCATTTATTACACGAGATTGCTTCGTCAGATTTCGATACGCTTCGCTACTCAATCCTCCTCGCAATGACAGTTGAAAAAAGTCATCGGTAAACAAATATGCGAATCTTATTCATCTTCCTCGATGGCGTCGGACTTGGCGTTGATAACCCCGAAATCAACCCATTTGCTCGCGTCCATATGCCCGTGCTGGAAAACCTACTAGGCGGTCATAAATTATTGGACGCGTCCGCGCCGTTTGTTGGTGAGCGCTCAACGTTGCTTCCACTCGACGCGGCGCTTGGCGTGAACGGACTTCCGCAATCCGCAACGGGGCAGGCGGTTTTATTGACTGGCATCAATGTCCCCGCGGAGATCGGCGAGCACTATGGACCAAAGCCAAACCCGACAGTTGCAAAATATCTGCTCAATGGAAATTTATTTTCGCAATTAACAAAGGCTGGCAAAGCTGCTGCTCTGCTCAACGCGTATCCGCCGCGTTATTTTCATGGCGTGGATTCCGGAAAACGTTTATATTCTGCGATTCCGTTGGCAGTCACATCAGCGGGATTGTCGCTTTTCAACAAAGATGACTTTTATGCGGGCCGCGCATTATCGGCGGATTTTACAGGCGCAGGCTGGACAGGTATGTTGGGATTTCCCGATGCGCCGGTTTTGAATCCGCGCGAGGCAGGAAAGAGACTTTCACAACTGGCAAGTCAATACGATTTTTCATTATTCGAATATTGGGCCAGCGATTACGCCGGTCACAAACAAGATATGAAGTGGGCCATCGAACAACTTGAAACTTTCGATGGCGTGCTCGGCGGATTGATTGAAAATTGGAATGATGACGAAGGCTTGATTCTCATCACATCGGATCATGGCAACATGGAGAACCTGTCCACGCGGCGGCACACGGACGCAAAAGTGCCGGGGTTGTTGATCGGTTCGTCGAAGGCCCGCGCCGCTTTCTCGTCCGGGTTGAACGATTTGACCGGCATAACACCAAAGATCACGCAAGCCATCATCCAATCAAACTAAAGTACTCTTGCAGGCACTCATCCGCAATCGCATAATGGGTCAACCAAAGGAAAGGAGCCTGCCATGTTAAAGGTATCGCATCGTTTTATCTATTTGCTGTTGATCCTTATAGTTACCGTGTTTGCCTGCAACCTGCCCTCCGCCACCGCCACTCCAACAACTGTTCAACCACAATCGAATTCAGGGAATGTATCTGCCGTCTCTACACAACCGCCTTCTGCAACAGATACAGCAACGGCGCCGCCTGTTCTTCATCAACTCATGCCATCTGACGTAAGTCCATCCGGGCCGCTTAATTATGATGTGGATTCTTCAGGAACAGGCCCATCGCACCGCGCTCCGTACGGCGACGCGTATGATCTCAATTTATTCGAGCGGCCATTCACACAATCAGATATGACCTACGTTCCAAATTTAGATATTACAACTTTCCAGATCAGCACGGATGGCACGTGGTATTACGTCTTTATCAGTCTGATCGGAAACAATCCCAACGATCCCATCAACATTGATTACGGCGTGGAGCTGAACAAAAACAAGGACGGTTTTGGCGACACCTTGATCTGGGCGCAGCCGCCGTACACTACAACGTGGACAACGACCGGAGTCAAAGTTTATACCGATCCCAACCACGACACGGGCGGTGCGTCGCCAGAAAAATCGGACGCCAACACGTCAACGGGTGCGCCTTATCCGGGCGATGGATATGAAACCATCATCTTCGATCAAGGGAAAGGTAACGACCCTGATCTGGCCTGGGTAAGAATTGATCCAAAAGATTCGACAATCGTTGAGTTCGCATTCAAAGCGCCGCTGGCTGGCAATTCATTTATGTGGGGTGTGTGGGCCGATGCCGGTTTGAAGGATCCGTCCAAGTTCAATTACAACGACAGGTTCACGTTTGCACAGGCAGGTTCGCCAATTGCCGGGACCGCCGAATATCCGATCAAAGCGATTTATGCAGTAGACAATACTTGCTGGGCCGCTTATGGTTTCAAGCCGACCGGTTATGAACCGCGCATTTGTCCGAGCAATGCGCCAGCACCAGTTAAAAAACCAAAATCGCCCGGTGGTACGCCGCCCCCCGCCTGCCAATTAAGTATTGCCGCGTGCAGTGCAAAAGGCATGGAATTTAATCCCGATACTTGCACTTGCTATATAATCCCGTAGCACAGAAACAATAATAGTGCTTTAGCAAAAGCGGAGTCAATCGGCTCCGCTTTTCTTTTGTATCAAGTACCACCCATAAGTCCTATCCTACTTGAATCCAACTTTATTAAAGCGGATAATCTTTATGGAGAGGAAGGACACAATGAGTAAGCATAAGCACGTTTACTTCGGGGCGGTAATCGTTTTGTTGATTGTGCTGTCATGTAACTTACCCGCGCCAGCCAATACGCCGCCTGCTGTTCCAACAACAATTCTTGTAAGCCAAAGTCAAAGCCCGACCGATACTGCCACATCGCCGCCCGCGCCATCTGAAACTCCAACCTACGTCGTCACGCATTTGATGACGCCCAACAACGTTTCATTGACAGGCAATATCAACTACGACGTCGAGTCTTCAGGTACTGGACCCGAAAACCGAGCGCCGTATGGCGACGTATACCGGCTCAACCGCCTCGAGCGTCCTTTCACACAAACGGACATGACCTATCTGCCCAACGTGGACATCGAACGCTTCCGCATCACGACGGACGAAAATTGGGATTACGTTTTCATCGAATTGATTGGAAATGACCCGAACGATCCGCTGAACATTGATTACGGCGTGGAACTGGATCAACAAAAAGATGGCTTCGGTGAATACCTGATCTGGGCACAGCCGCCGTACACCACAACCTGGACGACAAGCGGCGTCTCCGTTTACGCAGACACCAACCACGACAGCGCCGGGCTTTCCGCCGAACAATCCGATGCACCGTTCTCCGGCAACGGATACGACAAAGTAATCTTCGATCAAGGCAAAGGAGACGATCCCGATCTTGCCTGGGTCAGGCTTGACCCCAAGAGTGCAAACGTAGTCGAGTTTGCATTCAAGCAATCCCTGCCGGGCAAATCATTTATGTGGAGTGTGTGGGCCGATGCGGGATTGAAAAAACCGGAATTGTTCAGCTACAACGACCGATACACAATCGCCGAAGCTGGTTCGCCGCAGACGGATAATAATGAATATCCAATCAAAACCTTGTACGCGATGGACAGCACATGCCGTGCTGCATTTGGATTCAAATCAACTGGATACGAACCGTTGATCTGCCCAACCGAAGAGCCGCCAACAAAAAAACCGGATCAACCCGTAACACCGGGGCTGCCTCCGCCGCCAGTTTGCCAGCCACCGCCGTGGTGTACCGGTCAATGGTACATCTGGCATCAGGATACATGCTGGTGTGAGGTAATCCTGTACTAATTTTCAAAAACAAATTTTGTTATTCGATAAAACGCATGAAAACCTGATTGCCTAATAAGCGGCCTCGCTTCGTCAACCTCAAGACTTCCGAAGAACCCGACTCTTCGGAAGTCTCTTTATGCCATTCAAGCAGGCCGAGGTGAATCAAATCGCTGATTTCTTTTGAATAAACTTCGGACAATTCGCGTCCAAACCTTTGACGGAAAGCAGACGCGGCGATTCCCTCGCGTGTTAATCTCAGCCCGGTCATCATGTACTCGGACATGTCATCGCCCACAGATTGACGATGTTGATTTACAGCAGCAGGAGAAAGCGGAAAATCAGTAATCAGTGAACGGTAGTCAGTATTCAGCCGCTCAATGTATGTTTTGATTCTTAACACATTCGAATAACGATAGCCGTTGGCGTATCCATGTGCGCCCGCGCCGAATCCGAGATACGGAAGTCCGCGCCAGTATTGAAGGTTATGGCGGCAGGCTCTGGACGGTGGACTATAAACCGTGGACGGTGAACCACGGTCCCCGATCTGCGGTCCACCGCCTATCGCCCAGTTTGAAATTTCGTATTGATCGAAACCCGCGGACTCGAATGCTTCACTTGCCCATTCATACATGTCCGCGGCGAGATCAGGATCGGGAATCGGTAACAGTCCACGCGCGGACCAGCGACCAAATGGCGCGCCATGTTCAAGCGTCAACGCGTAGGCGGAGATATGCTCAGGATGTAAATCCAAAATGCGTTGAACGGTCGCCCGCCAACTCGTCAAGGTTTGCTCCGGCAAGCCGTAGATCAAATCGAGATTCAAATTATCAAATCCGGCTTTGCGCGCCCATTTCACTGCATCAATCACATCAAAGAAATTATGGATGCGCTCAAGCATTCGCAGTTCTTCGGGATTCGCCGATTGCACACCAAAACTAATACGATTAATCCCAAGCGCGCGAAGTTTTTTCAGATCATCAAATGAAACGGTTCCGGGATTCGCTTCCGTAGTAATCTCAACATTCTCTATTAATTTAAAATGCTCACGCATCGTCTTAAGAATTTTCTTGAATTGTTTTGGCGAAAGCAATGATGGCGTCCCGCCGCCGAAAAATATCGTGTGGATTGTAGGGGCGACTGGCCAGTCGCCCCTACGCACAGATTCTCCAACAAATTCAATCTCTTGGCACAGTGCATCCACATATACCGGAATCGAATCTTCCTGGCGCGCGTAGGTATTGAAATCACAATACGCGCAGCGATGTGTGCAAAAGGGGATGTGAAAATACAGGGAATATTCCATGCCGGAGGAAAACAGTATACCGCATCGGATTTTTGCCGTGACAAAAATCGTGACAGGCAAAAGATTGACATCCACGCAGAACATAGTATAAATGCGGCCTAGAGAGTCTATTCGAAGGCGGTTTCACGCGTTATGCAGGGCCAACATCTTGCAGATCGAGTGGAATTAATTTTTATGTCTTCGGATGGGTTCTTTATCTTTTTAACCCAAACATTGGAGGTGTGAGTGAACGCGACTTTGAAACTTGGAGAGCATTACATCTGTGATCTCTCCAACTGCAACCGGCAACTGCTGATGGATGGCGAAAGAGTCTATTCACTGTTTTCAAGGGCTGTACGCGAAAGCGGCCTGACGGTTGTGGACGAGGGCTTTTACAAGTTCAGCCCGCACGGCTTTACTTGCTTTTTGCTTCTCGCAGAGTCGCATGCGAGCTTGCATGCCTGGCCTGAATATGGCTATTGTGCCATTGACCTGTTCACCTGTGCGATTGGCAAAGACCTTTTACCGTTGATCCAACAAATCAAATCTGCGCTCGGTGCAGATAATTTTTCGGTCCGCAAGCTTGATCGCGATGCGGAAGTTGAGGCGGCTCTTTTAGTG
>JAJYOO010000161.1 GCA_021796155.1 Chloroflexota bacterium | reverse complement strand
ATCCTCTGCTGTCTTCTCAGCAAAAAAGGAGTTCATGTTTCAGGCTCCTCGATAAAACCCCTTTTGCTGTCTTGAATTTTGCCGTCTTTTGATGGACGGCTGGCTTGAATGGCAAGATCAATAAAAACGGACGCCGTCCAGCCAAAAGCCAGGGCGGCGTTCTCTGGGATCGCTCCGGTATTCGAGTTGTAATATTCAGCAACTGTATTGTTTTTCATAATGAGATCCATCGTCTTTTCGCGTAAGGTATTGGCCAGGTTATGTTCGTTTACCTGATGAAGCGCCTCGATAAAAAAATAGTTGATGTTCGCCCACGTCGGTCCGCGCCACATGGAATTGGGATCGTAATGCGGATCGTTCTTCGCCACGGTCGGGATCGGGAACTCGCCCCAGAATTCATCGGGATTGGTCAGATGGGCGATCAGGCGATTCCGGATCGCGTCCGGCAATTGCCCCGTCCAGAGCGGATACAAATTGAACGGCGTCACCACCGGGACGCGTTTCTCCTCGTGAAGTGCCCAGAACAATCCGGCTTCTTCATCCCAAAAATCTTTAATCATCCGGTTGACAATGGACGCGGCGCGCTTGCGCCACATGATGCTTTCGGAATGTATGCCAAGCGTCTCGGCGATCACCGCAAGCGATCCCATTTGGACGCACAAATACGTATTCAGGTCCGGCGATTCGACAGGCATCCCGTAATCCCACAGCGGACTGTTATCCAAACCGGAGGAATATGGATGATTGTATTGCGCCAGACCATCTCCATCGTCATCGTTCATGTGTAACCACCACGCGTTCGAGTGAACCAGCGGAATATAAATTTCCTTGAGGAAGTTAAAATCCGGGTCGGTCTCATGAAGCTTGAGCGCGGCCCACGCAAGCAATGGTGGCTTGGTCACCTGGCCGACAATTGGATGGTCAATCGTGGACACTACACCGTCATCATAAACCGCATCTGGCAGCATACCGTTTGGAAATTGCTGGGCCAACATGCCGCGTATTTGATTGCGGGCCAGGTTTGCATCCACATAACGATACGCCAGACTGTGCATGGCGTTATCCCATAACCAGAGTCCCACGTAAGAAAGTTTCGATGGAGACATTGATTCATACAACACATTTCCCTGCGGGCTGATGATGTTGTTTGCCATGACCCACCACGAGTAAGCGTACATCTGCTGATAACGTTCAGCTACAGGTGGGACGCGGTCGAACCATTCGCTCCATCTTTCTTTGGCTGCCGTCGAAGATTGCGAAAAGGGCTGGAACTCGCCACTCTGCCCGTGTTCCGGGTATATGGTCAGGGTGATTGTTGTGTCCTCTTCGCCCAGAACAATAAAATGGACTGTATACCCTCCGTCTGTTGGAGTGATTTGGTTATCAATGACTTTTCCGTTGGAGTGATACGTCACGTTGCGGATGGATTTGAAAGTGCCGCCTTCCTGCGTTCTTTTCCAATATTGCGGCGATACGTGGAAACATAACCCCGCTTTGACGTTGGGCGGAATCCGCCACGACAGTGTTCGCCTGTCTTGGAATACGAGTCCGAAATTGCCCACCCGCGTATGAAATGTCAAGAGATAGGGTGTGGATGAAACCTCGAAATCCAGTGGAGTGCCGCGCTCATCAATCAAACGGATTTCCTCGATAAATGGTGGGCGTTGCAAATATGATTCGATCCCAGGCTCGATCCCGGTCAAACGTTCGGCGAGTTTTAAATATAAGCGGCTTTGACCGGGTGTTTTGAAAATCAATAAACGTGAGTCCCTGTCGCTAAAAGGCAATTTGGTTATGTCAATGTGGTTTTTCAACAATTCAAGGTATGGCAATTTGCTAAACTCCTTTACCAGTAATCAGAATGCAGATCAATGAACGGCGCTCCGCTTTCCACCAAAGCTTGGAAACAGTCGCGGGACATGCGCTTGAAATTCCCGATAGACATCTCCATACTCGCGGACAAGCGACTCCTCTTCGGAATAGGTGAGTATCCAGATCAGCAGCAGCTATACGGGCGAGAGAAGAACGCCGATCACCGAACCGAACATGAGCGACCAGCCAACCGGCCAGAGAATATCGCACAACATCAGCGGGTGTCGGACAACGGAATAAAGTCCATTGGTTCGAAGCGGCTCGCGGCGATTTGGCCCCGTCAGTGGAACGATGCGAAAGACCGGTGTCCCGAAATATAGACTCGCCGCAAAAATAGCTGCGCCGATCGCAATGAACCAGGATCCAGATTGAATGCGCGGCTGGGAAACAAATCCCAAGGGGAGGATGATTCGTGGAACTTCAGCCAGGATGAACATGCCAATTCCGAGACCAAGACTACGCCCAAGTGTCTTTGACGCGACGAATCCGATTCCCATTCCCCATCCAACCGCGGCTAGAAACGCCCAGAACCATGGATCTATCAGTATGTTTCCAAACATAATCTCAACTCCTCTTGTTTAACGACTATGTTGGCTTATGGAATATTCCCATTTGTTACTTCAATTCGATTGCATCCTCCGGGCATTGCAACACACATGCGCCACAGGCAATGCACTTTTCCTTGTCGTGGAACACAACAACCCGTTTTTCATAATCAGGCGTCCAGCAACCCACGGGGCAAACGTTGTAACATTGCCAGACCCCTTTACATTTCTCCGGGTAAAAGTGGATTTCCAAATCACCTAGATTTGCAAAATGCTGCATTTCTTCTTTTAGCGATGCCCAAAGTGTGGGTTGTACACTCATAAAGGTTACCTCCATCCAATTGCCAGCGGAACCAACCAGTAAATCGCTCCAAGCACTACGGCAACGACCGTTTCCAACTTCCAATTGGCGATCCCATCGCGCATCAATGGGGACATGCCTTGGAGTTCAGCGGCAGTAAAAACAGACAAACCGGTCAGGCCTACTATCCAGTGGAAGAGTTGTTGAAGCGGCATTGGACTCCAAAGCCATGTGTAAATAAACAGTCCAGCTAGCGCAATGACTGTTAGCGGGATGCTTTTATAAAGCCCGTCACGACCGGGAAGCCAGGGAAGAACAATTCCATAAAAATACGATAACCCCACGATGCTGATGGTAACCGGCCAGAACAGGTTCCGCCAGAAAAAGAAAATGGGAAGCAGGATCAACAGCGCATAAAAGCCAAGCGTACTCGTAGTCATCTCCAGCCGATCCTTGAGCAGGTATCTGACCCAACGCATCTCATCGGACTTTTTGCGTTTACCCGCCAAATAAGCCGGGACATCATCTGCGCGCGCCGGTCCCCAATGGACTCCCCAGCCAGTCTCTTTGCGGATGCGCCAGCCATCCACCCCGTTGGCGCACAATTGCGGCAAGATCAGCGCGTGATGATTCACCACTTCACCCAAATGCGACGACTTCACTGCCGCGATCACTTTTTCGGCGGTGAAGTGACCGCCTCCTGCCGCGCACCAAACGTTGATGCCTGCTGAATCGGCAACCAATATCCAAACGTTGACCTTGCCATCTATCGCTTTGATTAATCTTCGCACGGTCAGGTCGAAGTTACCAGTCACAAGCACGGGCGAATCTTTATCAGGACGACCGACCGCGTAAAGTCCCGTCCGAAATTTTGGATAGGGCGGGATGATGCGAAAAAATAACAGCCACAGGTCGAGTAGCAAAGTCCGAAGCGTGACGCGGTGACGCAAGACTCCAATCACAGATGGGAGGCTCAGTTCGGGCTGCCCATCTTGTGCGGGGAACGATTCGTATAGGACCAGGCTGTTCCCCAAATAAGATAAAGCCACATGCGGCCGGAATCCGGTTTGGGTCAGCATCAAATCGAAATCGTGCAGCGCGTTAGTTGTGGTGCGCGTGATCAGCCAGGTGATTAGCACCAACAGCAATCGGACAAGATAGAAAAGCAAGCGTGCGATGGATGTGGCAGGAATCACTTCGTCGGCGATCAGGAGCCGCCCGTTGGGTGCCAGCAATTTCGCGCAGGCTTTCAAAACAAAGCGCTGGTCATCCGGCGGAAGTTCACTGAAGACCAGCGTGGAAACGATCAGGTCGAAGGAAGAAGCGGGAAAACGGTCGCCAATCAAAGCAGCATCCATGTAGCTGAGCTTGACACATTCTTCGAGATTCGCGTCCTTGATCTTTTTCTCGGCTTCGGCGAGCATGCGCGGCGAAGCATCGATGCCGGTCACATTCCCCCCACGCTGTGCCATCATCAGCGTGAGTGTGCCCGTGCCGCAACCAATTTCAAGAACGCGCGTCCCTGCATGGACATATTGATTTGCGATTCTTTCCTTGACACGTTGGATTTTTCCCAATGTAAGGAGTTGGATTCCCCGGTCATAATCTTTCGGACTGGTTTCCAGCCATTTCATGAACACAGTAGCCATTTCAACACACTTTCGCTATTTTTTTGTTGCGCCCCCGTAGACAGAAAGAGTGGCGGAGTGACTACCCCGCCACTGAAAATTATTCGGGTTGTATTTCGTTATGCCATGTGTTAGGCATAGGCCATTTCTAGTTCCACGTGGCTTTTCAAATTGTCAAGCATGGCATCTACCTCGTGCTCCTGTTCCTGCACAATGATTTTCTCGTTTATTTTATTGAGCAGGGAGGCGGGAATTTCGTATTTGATCTCGAGCTTGACCTGCGTTTCACGCTCGACCGCGTTGAAGTTCCATGTGATGGTACTAACCAATCCT
The DNA here is from genome assembly GCA_021796155.1 of Chloroflexota bacterium. Next base: position 1,431 of record JAJYOO010000161.1, on the reverse strand, counting down.
TTTTGGCTTTTGATGACCATCCGTTCATATAGAACGAAATCAACCATTTCGGATTTACCGTCGAAGCGCATGCCGGACATTTTATACGTCCAGTCATACTGTACGGCATTGCCGACTTTGGGCTGTTTGATGTTCTTGACCTGCACAATATTTGGCCAGATCTCGGGCAGGTTTTCAGGCTTGCTCAAGAAATCAAATACCCTGTTGACAGGTACCTTGATCCTTTTCTCGCGAATAATGTTTACCATTTGGGTCTCCTATGGATCTACCACTAATCAAACCGTTTTCACTTGGAGACACATCTGCAATCTCCTTGGACAAAAAGCGATGGTGAACCTAAGTATAAGTGTGAGCATCACCACCTTTCACGAAATGTTAAGTTGGATCCTCATGTTGCGATTCATCAATGTGCGAATGGAAAGTTGCGGACCATCGTCGATCCAAAATGGGAGACAGTACAAACAGGTTAAGGTTGGATAATAGTTTAGGTGGGCATTCAAGAACGGTGATAGAATAAAATTATCCAAAACGTTTTGGGAATTATACCATATGTCAACCACCATTCGGGATGTCGCCAAGCGTCTGAATCTCTCTATTACTACAGTGTCGCGTGCGCTCGATGGCTACGATGATGTAGCTGCAGAGACACGCCGGTTGGTCGTAAAGACTGCCCAGAAAATGGGATATGTCCCAAATCGCGCGGCCAGACAATTGCGCCGCCAGCGCACGGAAACCATCGGCTACATTCTTCCCGCCGAGAGCACCGGTTTTACCGATCTATTTTTCTCGGAGTTCATTGCAGGACTCAGCGATGAGGCGGCTCTCGGGCGTTATGACCTGCTGGTGGCGGCTGCACCTCCTGACAGCAAGGCGGAAAAAGAACTCTACGAGCGTTGGTTTCAAGGCGGGAAGGTGGATGGCATCATTATCAACCGCGTCCGGCTTAGCGATTGGCGTCTTCATTTCCTTTCAAGGCAACATGTGCCGCATGTTTCTCTGGAGCACTCCCTTTCCCATCTCGATTTCATTGGCATCGAAGTTGATTCGCTCAACGGGTTGCGCGAAATGATGGCGCATCTGGTCGGGAAAGGTCATAGGCGAATTGCCTACATCGGCGGCGCGCCCGATCTCAAGATCGATCATGATCGTCTCGCCGGCTATCAAGCGGGGTTGGAAGCAGCGGGCCTTGGTCCTGATCCGGGATTGGTCCTGCGCAGCGACATGACCTCTGAGGGGGGGTATCGGGCCGCACGACAACTGCTAGATCTTGCCAGTCGCCCGACTGCAATAGTATGCATTAACGACCTGACCGCCATTGGCACCATGCACGCAGCTCATGAACGAGGTTTATCCATTGGCCGCGATGTCGCCGTGGCCGGCTTCGATGGAATTGCAGATGCGGCACATACCGAATGGTGGTTGACATATGGT
>JAJYOO010000160.1 GCA_021796155.1 Chloroflexota bacterium | reverse complement strand
GCGTACAATAATGATAAAAGGAATTGATCTGTATATCCTGCTTCGAGCGTCCCAACTCTGATGTAGATGGCTGTGGCATTATGGGTTCCTCCGTAAGGTTTTCCAAAACACGTCAGATTGCTTAGAAGGTAGATGTCCGTTAAATTGCATTTAATCGTATGCGTATCGTAGGAGGATGCGAATTGTTCGATGAGCGGAATTACGCGTTGCTCCTCGACTGGACTGATCTGTGCGCCGTTGCAGTTGCTAGGCTCTGTTAGCCATCCCTTTGGAAAGAAACCGGAACGATCATATTGATCATGGACTACGATACCGCTAACGGTTATGGTCAATTCACCTGCCTGGCTTTTTCCGGGCAGGTTGGAACCTGTAAGGAATGTCGCCGCCATTGAACAAATGATGCCTACTTGTAAAAATACCCTTATTGTTGTTTTGGTTTTCATAGGCCCTCTGCTCGACAATGTATGTCACGATTTCTGTTGCCCCGAAATTATTATAAGAAAGTCCAGCCTTTAAAACAACTGGCCGCGCCTGCAAGCGCGGCCAGTGCTACTTTCTACTCACTATTTTCTGTTCGCTAATCCACTTTTCCCGTCAAGGTTGCCAGCTTCAATTCACCAATCGCTTTGGTAATTTGAATATCACGCGGACAGGCCATCGTGCAGTTATAGACGGTATGACAGCGCGCCACACCGCTTGTTTCGCTGACAACCTGCAAACGCTGTGCTGCAGCTTCGTCGCGGCTATCGAAGATGAAGCGATGTGCGGCGACCAACGCGGCTGGGCCAAGGTAATCATCGCTGCCCCAGAATGATGGACAGGAGGTCGTGCAGGCCGCACACAAAATGCACTTTGTCGTATCGTCGAAGCGGGCACGCTGTTCAGGGGACTGGAGCCGCTCTTTTCCATCCGCGGGAAGCGGGCTGTCATTGATGAAATAAGGCAGAACCTTTTTGTAATTATCGAAGAACGGTTCCATGTCCACGATCAAATCTTTCATAACCTTCAAACCAAGCAGAGGTTCGACCGTGATTTTGTCGCCGACATCGCGCACAAGCGTTTTGCATGCCAACATGTTATGTCCGTTGATTCGCATCGCATCCGATCCGCATACACCGTGCGCGCATGACCGCCGGAACGAAAGCGTGCCATCATAGTGACCTTTGACCAGTTCGAGCAGATCAAGAATGCGCTCGGTTTCTTCGACATCGAGATTATACGTTTCGTAATGCCACTTCTTGTCAACTTCAGGATTGTAGCGGAAGACTTTTAGTGTTACCTGCATGGCAGCCTCAACTAATAAACTCTCTCTTTAGGTTGGTATTTCGTAATCGCAACTGGCTTATATCCGATCTCGACTTTGCCGTTCTTCCTCCAGGCTAAAGTATGTTTCAGCCAGTTCTGGTCGTCGCGTTTCGGAAAGTCCTCGCGTGAATGTCCGCCGCGCGATTCCTTCCGGTTCAACGCACACTCGGCGATCACATCTGCAACATCGAGCATATTGCCCAATTCCCACGCGTTGAGCAGCTCAGTGTTGAAAATCTTGCCTGTGTCTGTGATGCGGACATGTTTGAAGCGTTCCTTCAATTCCGCAATTTTTTCGATGGCCGACTTCATGCTCTTCTCGTTACGATAAATGCCGACATCATCGAACATGACCTTCTTCATTTCTTTGCTGATGTCGAACACGTTCTCTTTTCCCGACCCGTTGCGGAGTCCGTCAAATTGAGAGCGCGCCTCGGCTGTTGGGTCATCCGGCAATTTCTGGAAATCGGCTTGTTTGGCAAATTGAGCAGCGCGCTGACCTGCGTGTTTACCAAACACAATCAGGTCGAGCAATGAATTTGTCCCGAGTCGATTCGCACCGTGGACGGAAACGCAGGCGCATTCGCCGACTGCAAAGAGTCCGGGAAAGACCGTCTTCTTGTCGTCAATCACAACCTCGCCATATTGGTTGGTCGGGATACCGCCCATTGAGTAATGCGCCGTTGGCTGGATCGGCATCATCTGAGTCATCGGGTCAATGCCAAGATAAACGCGGTTGAAGTCAATAATATCGGGGAGCTTCTTAAGCAGTTCTTCAGCTGTGATCTTGTACGGCGAACCATCCGAATTGACGTGTCCATCTTCCGCGGCATATTTGATCACCGACTCCGGACGAATGTCGAGATAAACGTAATTCGAGCCTTTGATGCCGCGGCCTTCGCGGATTTCAGTGTAGATTGCACGGCTGACCACATCGCGCGATGCCAAATCTTTGACGTGCGGTGCGTACTTTGGCATGAAGCGCTCGCCTTTATCGTTGATGAGAACACCGCCTTCACCGCGCACGCCTTCGGTGATCAAAATACCAAGTTTATAAATGCCGGTCGGATGGAACTGGAAGAATTCCATGTCCTCGAGCGGAAGTCCGCGCCGCGAAAGGATGGCTGCGCCATCGCCGGTATAAGCATACGCATTGGATGTGATCTCGAAGACGCGGCCATGTCCGCCGGTTGCGAAGATCACGGCCTTTGCATGGAACGTGTGCAATTCGCCGGTTGCCAATTCAACGGCGACCACGCCAGCGGTCTTGCCATTCACGATAAGCAAATCCAAAACCTGGTATTCATCAAAAAAGTTAACTTTGTTCTTCAAACATTGTTGATACAGCGTTTGAAGGATCATGTGCCCCGTGCGGTCGGCTGCGTGGCAGGCACGTCGGACAGGTTTGCCGGTTTCATTGTTGGTGTGCCCGCCAAAATTCCGTTGAAGGATGCGTCCTTCAGGCGTGCGATCGAACGGCAATCCCATGTGTTCGAGTTCGAGCACGGCGTCAATGGCTTCATTGCACATGAACTCAATGGCATCCTGATCGCCCAGATAGTCCGAGCCTTTGACTGTGTCGTAGGTATGCCATTCGGGTTTGTCTTCTTCTAGATTTCCAAATGCCGCGCTGATCCCGCCTTGCGCCGCGCCGGTATGGGAACGCGTGGGATATAACTTGCTAATGACAGCGGTCTTTGCACCGCGCGAAGCATATAACCCGGCCATGAGTCCGGAGCCGCCCGCGCCGACGACCACTACGTCAAATTCATGAACGTTTGCCATGCAATAACTCCTAGAGAGTCCAAACTACATAAAGACCAATCACGATCATCGCGATCATGAAGACGATGCTGATCAAGCGAACAATCTGCCTGCCTCGCGGGCTTACGATGTAATCATCGCAGATCACAACCAGTCCATGCACACCGTGTGCGGTTGCCACGAGAAGCAATAAACTTGCAACTGCCCTCCAGAAGGATGTTGACCAGGGTGCGAGGTCGGGCACATTCGTATTCCGCACGTGAGTTGAGTTGGGCATGAAGCCCCAGCGCAGTACATCTGCCAGATTCATCTGCGTGCGCGCACCCATGATCAATGCGCCGATGATAGCAAACAAGATCAATGCGTACATTGCCAGCGCAGAGAAGCGCGTGAAGATCCACATGATCGTTTCAAAGTTAAGGCCGCGCTTTGTAATGGGGACTGTCCTCGATTTCGATGTTGCTGCCATTCTAGCCTCCCAATCCTGTGCGGATGATAACGTAGAGAGCCAACCCGTAAATAGGCAGGAACACAGCCCATTCCACCCAAATGGCTTCGCGTTGATGGACAATCAATTTAGGGAACAGATCGAGGATGGTGATTCTCAGACCATTGATGGCATGGAACAGCACGAAAAAGAAAATAAAGATTTGGAAGAGCCAGTTTTCGTAAATAGAGTTTGCGAAAATTCCAGCTTTCCCTCCCACGAATGATGCCAGGATGTGTATTGTGATGAAGACCGCCATCCCAACCCCACCGATACGATGCAGGATATACGTCAGCATGGGACCTTGCCCTTTGTAACGCAAGGCGTTCGCCAGGCTGACGTTCCTAGTCAGAGCCATCTGTGCCTCCTTTGGTGAATTTTGCATGAGCACATATTTTACCTCTTGTTGTGGGAAGTGCCATGTCGCGCATACAACAAACTACTAAAAAACGAGGCGATTATCCTTTGGCGGATTGAAGCCAGAAAGTGACAATCGTCCTCGTTATTTCATTCCACACATCCTCTAATAAAGGGCAGGCAGACCTTTATAATCCAAAATAAGTACGCTCGTTTATTCGTACAAGCCGTCTAATTCTAATCGAATTGTCGCGCCATTGCGAGAAGCGAGACCCATTTTGGGAACGATTTAGAGAGAATTCCCATCGTGGGTCTTTTGCGGATTGCGGCGACGCGCTGTTCGCGGAGGTGTCTATGTCTGATGAAGCTCATTCAGGCTATAACGATATAAGCCGTCGTGACTTTATCAAGGTCACAACCGGCATCGTGGGGGGAGTTATCGGGTTGGCCGTCGGGTTGCCGGCCATTGCCTATTTGCTCGACCCCGCTTTCAAGTCCGGCGCAAAAGAAGCGTGGATTCCCATCGGTAAATTTGCAGACATGCAAATCGGAAAGCCATATGCGTTCTCGTTTACGCGCGTCCAGGTCAATGGCTGGGAACGCACATCGACGAGTCACGGCGGGTTTGTGATTCGCAAATCTGATAATCCAACCGACATGGTTATTTTCAACAGCCGCTGCACGCATCTGGGCTGCACTGTTAATTGGAGGGAAGACGCACAGGCGTTTATCTGTCCATGCCACGATGGAAAATTCGGTATAGATGGAAAAGTTTTAGGCGGTCCTCCGCCCCGTCCGCTTGACCAGTTTACAGATTTCCGTGTAACGCAGGACGGCGTGCTTGAAATTTATTATAAGGAAGGCTAGCCATGTGGAAAAAGATTTATGAATGGCTGGATGAACGGCTTGGCCTGAACGATCTCTATAAAAATTTGCTTGATCGCCCTGAGCCGAAAGGCACCTGGTGGAATACACTCGGCTCAGCCAGTTTATTCCTGTTTATCCTGCAGGGTGTGACCGGAATTTTTCTGACCGTTTATTACACGCCTTCGCCCGACCACGCGTACGATAGCATCAACTACATCATGAATGGTGTGGCATTTGGTTGGCTGATCCGCGGCATCCATCATTGGGGTGCGACCCTGATGGTAATCGTCGTTTTTGTTCATATGATTCGCGTGTTCGTGACAGCTTCATTTAAATATCCGCGTGAGTTGACCTGGCTGATTGGCATCGGTCTGTTCCTTTTGACCCTTGGCATGGGTTTCACCGGATATTTGCTTCCGTGGAATCAGCAGTCCTATTGGGCGACAACGGTTGGCACGCAGATTGCGGGAAGCGTGCCGTTCATCGGCGATTTCATTCTCAAAGCCCTGCGCGGCGGTTCGGACTTGAGTGCGCTCACGTTACAACGGTTTTTCTCCGCCCATATCTGGATGCTGCCATCCGCTTTGGCGGGTTTGATCGGTGTGCATCTGTATCTCATCATCAAGCATGGCGAGTCGTACTTCCCGTCGAAGGAAGATTAAGGAACGCGCTATGGATAACGAAACAAAACAGAAAATCAATAAGCGCTACGAACGCGAACTCAATCGAGGCGAGCGTTTCTGGCCAGATAGCATCTTCAAAGATGTGATCGTGTCTTTGGGAATCTTCATCCTGCTGGTTATGCTGGCAACATTTATCGGTGTGGCAGCTCAGCCTAAGGTTGATCCCAGCGACACGACTTACATCCCGCGACCTGAATGGTATTTCCTTTTCCTTTTCAAGTTCCTCGCGATCTACGGACAAATTCCAGTGTTGGGCAAGATCGAATGGCTTGCCACTGTGGTTGGTCCGGGGATCGCGATCCTCGTCCTGGCGTTGATGCCATTCATTGACCGCAGTCCGAATCGCTATTATGGCAAACGTGTCCTGCCGATTTCGGTCATGGCGATCATGGTACTCGATATCGTGATGCTGACTCTCATGGCCGATATTCCCACCGTCATGGAAAATGGCTCGATGCTGCCCGGTATTCTTCAAGCCACTGCAGGCATGGTCATTCCTGCCGCGGCGATGATTCTGTTGGCGCTGATGACATTTGTCTTCAAGAAGACATCCACCAAAACCATGATCTGGATCACAGTTATATCGGGCATTTTGATGATCGGTTTCACCGGCGGTATTCTTGCATTCTTCCCTGTTCCTGCTGTTCAGGAGACTGTGGTT
>JAJYOO010000159.1 GCA_021796155.1 Chloroflexota bacterium | reverse complement strand
TGGAGATTGCACGACGCCTGCAAAACATCAAGGACAAGGAAGCGACCACGCACATCATCGAACGACTCAACATCGCATCTTACGCGGACCGGAAAGTGGGCACGCTTTCGACAGGCAATCTCCAACGCCTTGGATTGGCGCGCGCGTTACTGCATGATCCCGAACTCTTGTTACTTGATGAACCCGCCAATGGACTTGACCCGGCGGGCGTTGTAGAAATCCGCGAACTGTTGCGGGATCTGAGTCACAAACAAGGCGTGACCGTGTTCATGTCGAGTCACATCCTAACGGAAGTGGATCGGCTCGCAACACGCATTGGGATTATCCATAAGGGCCATCTGATCGAAGAATTGGACGCAGATAAGTTGGAACAGTTGCGAGCAAAATATGTTTTGATCAAAGCGCGCGATCTGAGTACCGCTTGCAGCGCGCTGAAAAGTGCCGGGTACACAATCCCATCTGAATGTGATGATGCAATTCGTCTCAGCGATCCGCGTGCCGTTGACGCGCCCGATGAAGTTGCACAAGTTCTTGTACAGGCTGGTGCGCCGCCGACGCATCTTGCCATTGAACAGGAAAATCTCGAAGACCATTTCTTGAGACTGACAAATGAAACACTATCAAAGTAATGATGGCGATCTGGAGAAACGAATGAACAATTTTTCTTCTGCTCTTTGGGCTGAGATGCTCAAGATGGTACGCTCCAAAGTCCCGCTCGTCACCGCTATCGGGTTTTCGATGGCGCCGCTGGCCGGCGGACTGTTTATGATCATCTTGAAAGATCCCGAAGCCGCAAAATCCCTGGGGTTGATCACCACCAAAGCACAACTGCTAACAGGCACAGCCGACTGGCCCTCTTTCCTGGGTTTCATGGCACAGGCAGTTGCTGCAGGCGGCATGGTTCTCTTTTCCATCATCACTATCTGGATTTTTGGCCGCGAGTTCTCCGATCATACAGTCAAAGAACTGCTGGCGCTGCCGACATCACGCGAAACGATTATCACCGCCAAGTTCATTGTCCTTGTTGTATGGTCACTTGTAATCACGTTGTTTATCTTCGGCTTTGGACTCGTAGTTGGAGACTTAGTCGTCATTCCCGGTTGGTCAGCAGAATTGCTCCGCACTTCGTTTGTAAATATCATGGGAGCCGCCGTACTCACCATCCCTTTAATGTCTTTTGTGGCATTATTGGCCAGCGCCGGACGCGGATATCTCCCGCCGTTCGGTTGGACGATCTTCACGCTTGTGCTGGCAAATCTATCAGCCATTTTGGGCTGGGGTGACTGGTTCCCGTGGGCCATACCCGGATTATTCACCGGAGCGGCGGGTCCGCGAACCGGCTCGCTTGGGTTACACAGCTACGTGATGGTGATCACCGCAGGTGCCATTGGTCTTGCCGCGACGTATTACTGGTGGAGAAACGCCGATCAGACGCGGTAATCATTTGAATCCAGCACCTATATGAAAGCGAAACGAGGGAAATTCTGAACACGCCCCTTGATGAGGACACCAATCTAGGCTGGTTTTCAGTTCTTTCAGCGCGATATAGGTGGGATGCAGATTTCCTTCTCAGCGCGTCGAAGGATGGTCGAAGGATGATCGAAGGATCCTCGAAGAATGTCCCTGCCAAAAACGAACTGGAAAGAATTGCCTGGGAAGCGATGCAAGGAACAGAATTTGAAGAATTTAGTGTTCCAGCGCGATATAGGATGGATAGAAGCACGATAGACCCACAATAGACGTAGGCAAGTTGGATAACGGCTACGGAATGGTGGCTATCCGCAATTTTTGACTACCATTTCAATAATCCGTACGACCAAGCTCCGGCAAACAATAATTTGCGTCAAGTAAAATGGGGACATGATGCCGAAGCACATCGTGTTTTCAAACAATGACCTTATCCGTTTGAGACTCCAGAACCAGCATCTTTCCATAACCCAATTTGATCAGGCGGACGAAGTTGTCCGATGGATGGGCGCGGTACAAGCCCAGGATTTCGCGGCGGCCAAATGGGCGGTCGGACAACGCACCAAAGTCCCGAACGATGCGAAAGTCGAGCAAGAATTTGCAGATGGAAAAATTCTGCGGACGCACGTCATGCGCCCCACGTGGCATTTCGTCGCGCCCGAAGATATCCGCTGGCTGTTGAAGCTGACCGCGCCGCGCGTCAATGCCGCAAGCGCGTATCAATACCGCCGGTTGGAATTGGACTCAGCGGTATTCAAACGAAGCCATGCCATCATCGAAAAAGCATTGCGAGACGGAAAGCAATTGACGCGCGAGGAATTGGGAACGAAGTTGAAAAAAGCTGACATCCCCGCCATTGACTTGCGGTTGACTTATGTCGTTATGCGCGCCGAACTGGATGGCGCGATTTGCAGCGGGGCGCGGCGAGGCAAGCAGTTCACCTATGCCCTGCTGGATGAACGCATACCGAAGTCAAAAATTTTGACACGCGATGAGTCGCTGGCTGAATTGGCGACGCGATATTTCAAAAGTCACGGCCCGGCAACGTTGCAGGATTTCGTTTGGTGGTCGGGACTGACAACAGCAGATGCAAAAGCGGGATTGGAGATGGTCAAGCATCAATTCGTGCATGAAAGTGTCGGCGATCAAACTTATTGGTTCAGCGAACCAAAATCAACAGAAAAAGAAATATCGCTGTCCGTCTACTTGTTGTCAAATTATGATGAATACATCGTCGGATATACCGACCGCAGCGCGATCTACGACACGTCACATATCGAAAAGTTGGACTCGCGAAGCAACCCTTTATTCATGCACACGATTGCCATCAACGGCGAGATCGCAGGTACATGGAAACGAACGATAAAAGCAAGGAAAGTAGAAATTGAATTCAATCCGTTTAGGTTGCTAGCTAAAGAAGAAAAGCAACTGTTAAATATGACCGCAGAGAGATATGGAAAGTTTCTTAATTTGGAAGTCGCAACATTAATAATTCAACGGGCCATAAAGGTGCGGCAACAATCCAGGATACATACGGTCATGCGATAAATATGTCGAATACCGGAAACTTGAAGCAATATTACAGACTGGTCCAGCACGGTGAATTAGATGAACAAAAATAAAACTCTTGACATACCAGAAGATTTAAATCGTCGTCTGCATTTATTTGGCTTTGATATGGTTTTCTCTAATATTCAAATGGATGTGGACGAGCTCGAAATGTATTTTAAGACCCTAGAAAAAATGATTTCTCAGGAAGAAGAAAGGGAAATTAACCAAATAAATTCGAGATCGAAAGGCGAAATTGACTGGAGCGAGGAATATCCCTATTGGTGGAAAGATATTTTTGCTACCCAATTAAGGTTTTCTTTTGTCATTTGGGCAATCGCTGTTTTAGAACACAACCTAAAGTCGACCTGCGAATATTTGTCCAATGTTTTTGATCGAGAGTGGGAAGATCCAAAATATGAGATTATAAAAAGTTCAAAGAAATTTCTTTCAAAGGTTGGGGTGGCAAAAGGAATTGACAAGTCCGTGTGGGGCAACATTGAAGGACAAATAAAGATTCGAAATCACCTTGTACACAAAGGAATTTACCTACTCGACTATCCTGACACAGATAAAAGTTCAGAAGCGAAAAGAGCTCGAACATTGGAGCAGATTATTAGGAAGCAAAATGGTATTGAAATCAAGAGTATAACTCTTCAAATTAGCCAAGAGTTTTGTCAAGACATAATATTCACTATGAGGGGTTTATTTAAAAGCCTCGAGGCAGAAATCAGAACATTACAAGAACAGCTCAACGCAAGGCAGAATAACTCCTTATAAATTTGAACGAGGTCAAGAGAGTACAGCTATAGGCAATCAGCACCATCCTATTGGGAAGGTGACATTAAAGTTCTCCATTGAATTAAATCTACCCTAGAGCAGCGCGATTATAACCCCCCGATAATTGGTCGATCGCAGAGGTATCTAAAATGTCAAACGCAAACTGGCAATCGGATTCATCATGCATCGCACAGAATGATAAGCACACCAACGGGGGATAATCTTATCCCGCCGCGCATGTTACACTGCATGAAATTCAAATGTGGAGGCCTTGATGTCTAGAATTGATGCACTCATTTACATCGGTATACCGGGGATTGTTCTGCTCGTCGTCTTTTTTGTATTCATTCTGCCGTGGCTAATGCGTGCGTACATCAAATCTACAGGCGAACACACAAAAGCCGTCCTGCTTGAAACTCGCATGAGACGCGGCGCAATGTATTCCGACGGCGAACACAACCAAAGCCTTGTCGCACAAAATATGACACTGAAATTGGAAGTCCATCCGAGGGGTGGTGCGCCCTACATTGCCGAAGACCATTTCATGGTCAAGGCCATAGATTTGATGCGGCTCACGCCAGGCTGTGAATTTCAAGTCGCGGTGGCACGCGGAAATCCAAAACGAGTCGTCTGCCTGCCGGAGACGATCACCGCGTCAGCCAATGCACCAACTCAAGCGAGAGCAAACCTCGCGATGGCAAACCTGATCGAGAACGCTTCACACGGCGGAAGCATGAGTCCGCAGGATGTGGTGAACGCACTCCACGCTCAGGGAGTCCAAACCGCGTCGATGAGTCAACAGGATGATCCAAAAGCAAAACTTGAAAAGCTGAAAGAGATGCTCAGTTCCGGTTTGATTACACAACAGGAATACGAAACAAAGAAAGTAGAAATTTTAGCGAAGATGTAAAATAGTCAAGCTCCCCAAGTTTCAAAAACTTGGGGAGCTGCTTATTAAGGCAAGGGGTAATTGCGGTAAACTTGGCAAACGCATTAGATAAAGAGGTAGCTAAAAATGTCAAACGCAAACTGGCAATCGGATGTAAAGCGCGTCGCACAAAACGTCCGCCTGCGTGTGCTGGATCATGTCCTTAAAAATAATGGCGGATACATGAGTCAGGCCTGCTCGGCGGCAGAGATATTTGCAACGCTCTACATCAAAGTGATGAAGCTGGGCGCGTCCACCGCGCCGATGTTCCCGCCTCCGTTCTCGGGCGTGCCGAGCGCGACAAATCAAAATTATTTCACGGGCGCACAATACAACGGTCCGAAAGCTGCGGACTTGGATCGCTTCATTTTCTCCCCCGCACATTACGCGCTCGTGTTGTATTCCGTCTTGATTGAAACGGGACGCATGGATGCTGAAGCCTTGGAACAATTCAATCAAGATGGAAGTACCGTTGAAATGATCGGCGCGGAACATTCTCCCGGATGCGAAGTCACCAGCGGATCGCTTGGTCAGGCACTGAGTCAAGCCGCGGGCATCGCACTTGCGCGCAAGCTTCATCACGAGACAGGACGCGTTTGGGTCATGATGTCGGACGGCGAATTTCAGGAAGGTCAAACCTGGGAAGCGTTCGAGGTGTTGAAGTTTCATCAATTGGATAACGTCGGCATTTACGTGGATGTCAACGGCCAGCAATGCGACGGGCTGATGAAAAATGTCATGGACATCGAACCGCTTAAGTCCAAGTTGGAAGCGTTCGGCGCGCGCGTCGTTGAAGTGGACGGTCACGATGTGGAAGCGCTCGCGTCCGCGGCAGAAACAAAACATGATGGACATCCGCTGGTCGTGCTTGCAAGAACCGATCCGTGCAAAGGATTGGATGCACTACGCGCCCGCGCGCCGAAGCTCCATTATTTGAGATTTACTTCAACCGATGAACGCAAGGTTTACGAGCAGGCATATCAATCTATGTTGGCAATGGAATCAAAATAGAATTTTTATGTCATTGCGAGGAGTGGCGCTAAGGCGCCACGGCGTGGCAATCTCCTGCTTGATGATTAGTTGAGATTGCCACAGCGGCTTCGCCGCTTCGCAATGACAACATAGGTAACGGTGAAACATGGAAATACTTAGCAAAGTTTATGCAACAACATTTGCAGACTGGGCGGCAGATAAACCTGAAGTCGTTGTCTTCTCTGCGGACTTAACCAGCTCTGTTGAAGTAGATACATTTCAAAAGAAATTTCCAGATCGTTTTTATTCGATGGGCATGACCGAACAAAACATGCACAGCATGGCGGGAGGCATGGCGCGCGAAGGATTCTTTCCATATATTCATACCTTCGCGGTTTTTATTTATCGACGTGCCTACGATCAGATTTGCGATTCGATTGCGTATCCCAACTTGTCCGTTCGCATGGTGGGA
>JAJYOO010000006.1 GCA_021796155.1 Chloroflexota bacterium | reverse complement strand
TCACTACGTTTCAAGAATTCCCCACCGCCAGATTTTCCAAACCAATTCTCTCCATCCACAATCAGCTTGCCGCGTAGAAAAACTCTTTCCGGCATTCCGACTACTTCCCAGCCTTCAAATAAATTGTAATCCGTGCGATGGTGGCTATGCGCCACGCCATACTTCACGCGCTTTTCCGGATCCCAAATCACAATATCCGCATCGGAGCCGGGCAACAACGCGCCTTTGCGCGGATATAGTCCAAAAATTTTCGCGGGGTTCGTGCTGTTATACGCGACAAATTGATTCGCGGTGATCTTCCCGGCGCGTACGCCGTACGTCCACATAATCGGCAGACGATCACCCACCGCAGGCAAGCCGTTCGGGATTTTGGTGAAATCGTCCTTGCCCAATTCTTTGCCGGGGATTGCAACATCCATGCCTTCGTACATGATCGGCTTTGTGCCATCAAAGAAGAATGGACAATGATCCGTGCCAATGGTTTGCAATATGCCATCATGCAAACCTTCCCAGATGCGCACGTTGTCTTTTTCCGTTCGCATCGGAGGCGAGCAAATCCATTTTGAACCATCGGGACGGCGCAGATGATCAATTGTGAAGAACAGATATTGCGGACAGGTCTCACCCATCACTTTGACTCCGCGTTCGCGCGCGTACTTAAGCATGTCCACTTCGCTACCGACATTCATATGGACGATGTAAACCGGCGCGTCCGCCTGCGACGACATAGCGGCCATCCGCAAAGTAGCTTCGACCGCGCCCCAAGCTGGCCTCGTTAACGCGTGCCATTCTGGTGATGTATGACCCGCAGCCAGCGCCTGCGGAATCAGGGCGTCAATGACATCGCCGTTCTCACAGTGAACCATCACCAACATGCCGTTATCTTTTGTGATCTGCAAGGCTTTGAAAATACTTCCATCATCAAGGCGCAAGCGTCCGTTGTACGCGGTGAATACTTTCAGCGTGGTGATTCCCATATCACGCAGTGACGGAATCTCGTTGGCAATCTTGTCGTTGAACTTCGTCAGGTTCATGTGGAAGGAATAATCAATCGCGGCTTTCTCAGCTTTCTTATGCCACACGTCAACTGATTCCTTGAAGGTGTCAAAATCAAATGAAACAAAATCAATGGCTGTCGTTGTCCCGCCGAAAGCCGCCGCTTTGTGACCGGTGTAGTGATCGTCAGATGAAACGGTATCGAACATCGGCAAATCGAAATGCGTATGCGGGTCCACGCCGCCGGGCAAGACCAGCTTTCCCGACGCGTCAACCACTTGCGCAGAGTCCGATTGAAGTCCAAGGCCGATGCGGGAAATCGTCTCGCCTTCAATCAAAATGTCAGCTTGAAAAGTTTCGGATGCGGTGATAAGCGTCCCATTTTTGATGAGCGTTTTCATAAGCTTCCTAAAGTCTCCAGAACAACAACATGCCAACCAACAGCATGACAAAAGAAATGATGGTCAGCATCCAGCCGCTCTTAAAGAAATCGCCGAAAGTATAGTCACCCGGCGCGATCATCAAGATGTTAACCGGATGAGCAAATGGAGTAAGGAAGCAAGCCGAACATCCGATTGCAGTTGCAACTGCAATGGCTTGCGGATTGATACCAGTTTGGAGCGCGGCGCTGATGGTGATCGGGCCCGTGATCAAGGCAGTCACTTGCCCGCCAACGACCTGTGTCAAAATGGAAGTTAGGAGATACGCGCCAGCCGCCAATCCAAGCGCGCCGAAGGGCTTCACCAACGGAAGCATTAAATTTCCGAACAAGCCCGCAAGATGTGTTTCCACCATCGCGTCACTGACTACATACATCCCCGCGATGAGGAAGATGGCTTGCCATTCAACCGAACGATATGCGTCTTCCACGGATAACCTTCCCAAGAGCAAAGCCAGCACTGCAGAAGCCAGCATCGCTAAATAGACTGGCACACCGGCAATGGACGCGACAATGCCAGCCAATACAATGATCGTAGTAATTATGGCATCCTTGCGGTTGATGGGCTGATCGTTCCAGTTGGGTTTGAGCACGATGAAGTCCGCACTGCGACGGAGGCTGTTCAGTTGCGGCAAGGTGCCAACCACCAACAAAGTATCGCCCAGCTCGAGTTTCAGATTGCCGACTTCGGTCCTGAAACTTCTTTCGAGACGCCGCAGCGCGATCACACTGGGACCGTAACGACGGCGGAAGTCGAGGTCTTTCAAAGTCTGGCCAAGCGCCTTGCCGTGCGGGGCGAGAATAACCTCGGCGAACGTGATCCCCTTCGAGCTTAGATCATTTGCGCCATTCTCTATATGAGCATCCAAGCCCCATTCCTTCAACTTCTCGATCTTCTCCTCGCGCCCCACCAAAATAAGCGAATCGTTTTCGCGAATGAGCTGCTGAGGCTGAGGCAAAAGAACATCCTCGTTGTTGCGAGAAATCGCCGCCACAGTCACTCCCCATTGATGTCCGATCTCTGATTGCCCAAGAGTTTTTCCAATCAACTTTGCGCCCGGAAGAACACGGGCTTCCCACAAACGCTCCGAGATCGAATAAAGCTTTTCAAGTTCTCCGCCTGTGAGCCGCGCAAAATTTTGTTCCTCGGTAGGCTCGCGATCTGGAAGCAACTTATCGCCAAAAAATGCCAGGAATAGAACACCTGCGATGGCGATCAATCCGCCGGTTGGCGTGAAATCCAAAATGTTCAAGCCAGCTTGTGGAGGTTTGGCATTTTCCAATAAAGTGCTGACGATAATATTCGCAGTTGTAAAGTATGTGGCGGCTCCGCCCAGCAAAGTTCCATAAGCCACCGGGATGAGGAGTTTGCTGGGTTTGATCCGCGTGCGGCGCGCCACCTCCATGGCAATCGGAAGGACCAACGCGCCTGCCGCGAGATTGTTCATGAAAAGCGAAAGGAGTGCCGCGGTCGCGGCAAAAAGGCCGATCAAGCGGCCGGGTTTATTGCCGCTTACCTTCAGCAATTGCCACGAGACCCAGCGCGTAACGCCGTTTTTTTCCAAGACGCGCGTCAGGATGAACAAGGATATCAAGATCAAGATAACGGGCTGTCCAAAACCGGCAAGGACATTTTTTGCCGCGTCCGGTGTTCCCGCGGGACCAAGAATTCCCAAACCTGCAAATTGCAGAGCGCCCAGCGTTACTGCCATCAACAGAGCCGCCAAGTCTATCCGAAGGCGGTTGGTCATCACCAAAATTAAAGGGATACACAAAACAACAAGAAGAATTATTTGTGGAACGGTCATGCCTGTTACCAATCACCTCCATCCAATGAATTTGTCACATATACATTCTGCTCTTCTTTGATCCCCAGCAGTACGATCAGCGCTTCCGGCGGAATATCCGCTTCCGGCAGATCGGTTTTATAAAGCTGTTGATTCTCGGCGCGCTCGCGAAGCGAACGCCAAAGCACAGCGCGCTCGTCATCATTCACAACCAAATCGTTCAGCGTTTTGGCTTTCAAGAGATATTCCCCCGTCGAATACAAGAACGTCAGACGTTTCCATTTATCGGCAAGAATGGGATTTGGTAATTTCTCTAAACCGTCGATCTGGATTTTAAAATACTCTTCGTTCGCGCGTGGATGATCGGACTCATCCTTTAACAATTCGCGGCGCGTCGTCAACTCGTGGCCGCGTACCGGTGTGACGAATTCGATTCGTCCCCCACAGTCGCCGAAACTCGAGGGCTGATAAAAAGCCAGATAGTCCACGGCGACCACTTTCGGAGCCGTGCGAAGCGGAATGCGGTACCAGCCCAAAAGCCGCGCAATCTCCAGATCGCGCGGTGTCGGCATTACGCAGACGAGTATTAGGGATGTTTCGGTCAGCACATTATCAATCAATGTTCGCGCTTCGACTACGCTCTCGATACGTCGAAAAACACAACTACTCGACCTCCGCTCAGCGCGATGATTATTCTTGCTTTGTCCCGCACTCCGCACAGAACTTTGCGCCTAGCGCTAATTTTGCACCACAATTCGTACAGAACTTTGAATCAGCGAGTTTATATCCACACGATGGACAGAATTTTGCATTCGAAGCTAATGGTGCATGGCAGTTCGGGCACGAGGCCTGTACTTTGGCATCGCCAACACTACCGATCAATTTTGCATCTTCCGCATCCACGCCGATATCTTGCTGAATTTTGTTGATGGCTTGAGCAGATTGCTGTGCTGAAATTTCGACCGCCAAATCGGGCGCACAATTTTTGCAGAGACCGCGCTGTTGATTCCAGCAATTCTTCTTGCAAACCCAACTGGAGCACTTTGGGCATTGAAGGAAGTTCGGCTTGACTTGTTGAACAGCTTCAATCATGGCTTTATCACGCGCCTGCTGCCAGCCCGCTGACCTTACGCGCTCACCGAGATTTGCTGCTTGACCAAACACGCCACCGAATAAACTGGAAGCCGCGTCGAGCGCGCCGGAAGCCATACCCACAGACCAAGCCTGGAATGCAGTCTTGTAACCGTTGCCGCATCGGTCACAGTGAAATTCAAATTGAAAACCACGATCCGTGGAATGATCCGTATAGTTGCGGGTAAATTCAATTGCATCCATATGAATGCTCCTCCGTCAAAGTTTTTCGGATTATAGCACCACCGGAAAAATCCAAAGGCTGGATTAACAAAAATCAAGGACGAGCATGCCGCATCTCGTCCTTGATTTTTACGATTAAGCCAATCCGACTTCCTTGTTGAACTCGACGATCAATTCATCAATTTGATCGGCCTGTTTTTGGACATCGGTCCAATAATTTGGATCGTACCATTGTTTCTGGATTTCATCATAAGTCTTGCCTTGCTGTTCGACCCACGTGTAATACTTCAAATTGTGGACACGTCGGCGGTCAGTGTAGCGAAGCTCGAGCATATTGTCGGTGGATTGGCCGTGCAGATAACGGGCAAAGTCCGCGGCGGCATTGGCTTCGGTGTATTCACCATATTCCATGTGCATCTCATGGATGCGCGAGCGATACAGTTCCATCGAATCGGTCAGCACGGTGAGCATGATGTCGTTCTCGCCCATCTCATAATATTTCGCGGCTTTGATGGCACTCAATACGTTCGAGATGCCGGAGAAGCCCATCAGATCAAGTTGCGAGACAATATTTTCGGGAACACCTTGTTTGACGAGATACGCACGCCCGGTTTCTTCGTTGAACAAACGGGAAAGATTGACGACCGCGTTATCGTCAATCGCAACGACGACGTCCGTGTTTTTCGTGTTGTGAATCCACGGCACGTGCTTATCGCCGATGCCTTCAATGCGGTGCGCACCGAATCCATTTTCCAAAAGCGTCGGGCATTGCAAAGCCTCACTTGCAACGATTTTGCTGTCGGGAAAAAGCTGTTTCATGTAATCGCCGCTGGCAATCGTCCCGGCGGAACCAGTCGCCGAAGCCATGCCGCGATAATGATCGTTCTTCCCCATCACCTTCTTCAAAACTTCTTCCATCGCGTGACCAGTCACTTCGTAATGCCAAAGATAATTTCCAAATTCTTCAAATTGATTGAAGATCATCAGGTCCTCGCCGGAAGCACGCAACTCTTTGCATTTATCAAAAATTTCCTTGACGTTCGATTCGGAACCGGGAGTCTTGATCGTCTCACCCGCGATCTTCGACAGCCATTCGAATCTTTCCTTCGACATGCCTTCAGGCAGAATGGCAATTGAATCAGTCGCCAATAAGGCTGAGTCATACGCGCCACCGCGACAATAATTTCCTGTTGAGGGCCATACCGCTTTTTGCGTAGTCGGGTCAAATTGACCAGTAACGAGTCGCGGCACGAGGCAACTGAACGCCGCGCCGACTTTGTGCGCGCCGGTCGGGAACCATT
The DNA here is from genome assembly GCA_021796155.1 of Chloroflexota bacterium. The sequence goes on along the minus strand of JAJYOO010000006.1, from coordinate 17,724 downwards.
TGCCAACCAGCACAATGATGCGCGCTTTGACACCCGTCAGCGAAGACGGAAGCTCGAGAAAGTTGACTCCGCCAAACGTCCCGCCCGATGCGGTTGGTTCGTTGTGCCATGTGATCCGAAACAAGTTGAGCGGATGGACATCCCAGAGTCCGATCTTTTTCAATTCATCCTTCACTTTGGCAGGAATCTTTGAAGGATCTTTCATCTGGGCATACGTTGGAATGATGATGTTGCGTTCTTTAGCCCGCTTGATGGCATTCATGCGGCGGGACTTTTCAATGGTCAAATCAATCGTGGTCATAGGTGTTACTCCCTTTTGAAAAGTTGTCAGACAACTTGTATTATATCGCACAACCAGAAAATTGCCCGATAGACTCGGGCAATTGATTTGCTGTTATTTTTTATAAGCCACGATCACGCCGTCTCGAACCGGAGCAAGCGAAACGATCCAATCTGGATCATGTGTAATCAAACGCGTGAACTCGCGCACGCCTTGTGTTGATTCGGCTTTGTTCTTTTTATCGAAGATACGACCCGACCAAAGAATGTTATCAATAATCAAGACTCCGCCTGGGCGCAATTTCTCTTTGATCAGCGGAAGCGACGCGGGATACGCGTCCTTGTTGATGTCGTTGAAGATGAGATCAAACGGACCGGGAGTCCCGCGCAACGTTTCGACGGCTTCCGCAACTTGATATTGGATCAAGCCATCGAATCCAAGCCGGGACAAATGGCCGCGCGCCATTTCCGAAAGCTTCGCGTCCCAGACAACGTGATGCACGACTCCGCTCCCGTTCTCTTTGACAGCCTTCGCGAACCACGCCGTCGAATATCCATAGCCTGATCCCATCTCGAAGCCAGATCTTGCTTTGATGATTCTCGCAATCTGATAACAGTAATACCCAGCCGCGGGACCAATAATCGGAAAGTCAGTCTTCGCCGCGTATTTTTCCATCTTCTGCATTTCCGGTTCACGCGGCGGAACCAGCGAAGTCAGAAATTCCTGTGTTCGTGAATAGGTCAATAAGTTAGCCATCATCATCTCCTATAAGGCATCAAACACAAGTGTGGGTTTCACAATGTTCTTAAATTTTGGATAAACCACAGATAAACACAGATGGACACAGATCTTTTGATAAAGGCCCTTGTGGTTTTGACCCTTTCAAGATATTTGACTCGCTTATCAAGCATCAGCGTTTATCCGCGTTCATCTGCGGCTATTTTCAAAACGTTCTAGCGACTTTCTCATTCGCTCCAAACCTTGTTTCAATGTACTGCGCGGACAGCCAAAATTCAATCGGACGTATTCCTCGAATCCCGTTCCAAAAATCTTCCCACCGCTCAATGCCACTCTGGCTTTCTCCAAAAAGAAATCATACGGCGATTTCTTCAATTTATAAGCTGAGAAATCGAGCCAGGCAAGATACGTCGCATCGGGGATGGTCAAGCGCACATCGGGAAAGTTTTCAGTGACGTATTCCACGAGAAAATCGCGGTTAGCTGTCAGGTAACGGCGAAGGTCGCTTAGCCATCCATCACATTTGCCGCTAAATGCAACTCGTGCCGCGAACAATCCCATGCTGCTGACATGTAATCGCAAACGGCTGACTTCTTTTTCATACTGGTCACGCAATTCCTTATTCGGAATCACCGCAAACCCGCAGAACAATCCCGGCACGTTGAATGTTTTCGATGGAGCAATCAATGTAATTGTATGATTCGCAATTTCCTTCGATAACGTCGCCATAGGCGTAAATTTGGTGCCGCCTAACAACAACTCAGAATGGATTTCATCCGAGACAATCAAGACTTTATTCTTGATACAAATCTCCGCCATTCGCAGCAAATCTTTTCGCGAAAATACAATGCCAAGCGGATTATGCGGATTGCACAGCAAAAACATGCCAGCTTTCTTCACACGCTTTTCAAAAATATCCCAATCAATCTCGTAGCTCAGGATATTTCCATCGGCGCGTTCATTAAACGGTGCATTGATCTGTGGGATACCAACATTATTTTTGATTTCATGAAATTCATTGTAGACAGGTGTCTGAACCATCACGCCCATCTTCGGTGTACAAAACGCACGCGCAGCCGCGCTAAATCCGCTGACGATACCGGTCACGGCCACGACCGATTCAGGCTTGACTTTCCAACGATACAACCTATCCATTCGCGCAGAAACGGTTTCTTTTAAAGACATCGGAGGCAGCTCATAACCAAGCACACCATGATCCACGGCTTTATGAAGCGTATCCAAAATTGGTTTCGGCGATTGGAAATCCATGTCCGCCACCCACATGGGCAGAACATCCTTCGGATACCAGTTCCATTTATTCTTATTCTGGGGATTGCGGCGGTTGATGACAAGATCAAAGTTATATGACATAAAGTTTTCTCCGTGAGCCAAAATATATGAGAAATGTAAAATCGTTGGAAACTACTCTCTCCATGCGGTAAAATGAGCGCCCGAAAAGGAGATTGCATGAAGTATAACTCTCTCAAATTCATACTTGGAAGCATTTTTGCAGCAGGCGCATTCACTACTGTTATCGGTCTGACTGCTGCAAATTTAGCCCACTTCCGAATCGTCGGCCCGACGGTTCCGTTCGCCTATCCCTGGCGGCTAACACAGCCGAACGCCATCGCGGCACTGACAGCATGGGGCGGCTACCTGCTTCACAACATCATTGTGTGGGCAATCATTTATTTCGCTCAACGCGAACGTCCAAAGTTCGACAACAACCTGCGCTGGTTCAATTGGGCTTTGATAGCAACCAACATCAGCTTTATTGTTCTACACATTGTCCAATCTCAGCTTTGGTTCGATGGTCTCGCGGCCAGCGTACCAGAGATCACAGCGCTTGGCTCGGTCGCAGTGATGTTGATGGTCATCATTATTTTCGAAACACCGCGCCGTGGTCTGATCTTCGGAAAGAAATTCAAATTCAAGGATGGCTTCATCCAAATCGCGCGCAAATATCACGGTTACTTCTTCGCATGGGCAACGATTTACACATTCTGGTACCACCCCACCGAAGGCACATGGGGGCATCTGCTGGGCTTTTTCTACATGTTCATGTTGTTCGCCCAATCCGCGTTAATCTTCAACCGCGCGCACATCAATCGCTGGTGGACATTCTTTCTCGAATTTTTTGTATTGCTCCACGGAACGACGGTCGCGATTTTGCAGGGAAATAATCTGTGGCCGATGTTCACCTTTGGATTTGGCGCCATGCTGGTTCTGACACAAATGTATGGACTTGGCCTAAACACTTGGACGAAACGGGGACTCGCAATCGGCTTCATCGTCTTGACTGTTGGCGTGTACGCGTTCATGGGGCGACTCAGCCAATGGAATGAAGTCATCCGCATTCCCGTTCTGGATTACATGGTGATCTTCCTGCTCTATGGAATTTATCTCGCCGTCAACTGGATCATCAACCTTTTCAAGCGGACTACAACAGTACAAGCAATTACGGATTAATCATGGCAGATCAAATGAAAAATAAAATTGTTGTCATTACCGGCTCGACGCGCGGTTTCGGATTTGCCATCGCCGAAGCCATGCTCAGGGCCGGGGCGACCGTTGTTGTAACCGGAAGAAATCAGGATGCGCTTCAACGCGCAGTCGAATCGTTGAGGGAATTCGGCCCAGTAAACGGCGAGCCGCTCGACGTCCAGGATGAAACGCAGGTGTACGAAATCGTCCAACGCGTGATCGAAAAGTTTGGTCACATTGATGTTTGGATTAACAACGCCGGCTATTCGTCCTCGGCTGGCATGATGTTAGACACAAATCCACAGGAAGCGCTAAATATGTTCATCGCGAACGATCTCGGTACGTTGTATTGCACGCAGGCGGTACTGGCACATATGCTGCCGCGCAAAACTGGGATGATTGTCAACATGTACGGCGCGGGAAGTTTTCTGCGCCCAGCAACGCCGACTGGTTTATACGGTGCAACAAAAGCATGGATCGCATCGTTCACGCGTTCGTTGGCAAAAGAGTTACAAGGCTCTGGAATCAAAGTGCTTGGTTTCAGCCCCGGCATGATGTTGACGGACATGCTCACGAGTCCGCATGTAATCGGTGAACGCGGAAAGGAAATGATGGGACGCTATGGCTTCGTCCTGCGCTTCCTGGCAGGCAAACCGGAAGACGCCGCGGAGAAACTCGTCCAAGCGGTTGCAATGCAAAACAAAGATTTTGCGGAAGTCCGCTTGTTCAAACCGTGGACGCCGATATTCGGTTTGCTGCGAGTTAAGTGGGAAGATATTACAAAGACTGGCAAAACTCCAAAATACGAATTACATTACGAACCCGCGTATAAATTCAAGAAATGAAAGATATGATTAACCCCGAATCCAGTTTTGCAGCTTCTTGCGCCGTTGTCTAAAAGAATCAGCCACGAATTTCACGAATTGACACGAGAATTCCTGACCACGAAAACAGGTCGGGAATTCAGTTTTGAGCTTATCCTTGAAAATTCGTGAAATTCGCGTTAATTCGTGGCTGAATCCTTAAGCTCGGGGAGCATATTTATTGATCCTTGGGCGCATCGCGGACAATGTACAGCGGTCTGCCTTTGGCCTCATCATACAAGCGGCCAATGTATTCACCGAGGATCCCAAGCGAGATCAATTGCACACCGCCGAGGAATAATACGGCAATCAAGGTTGTAGCCTGGCCCGTAAATTGCGGACTGCCTTCCATGCGAAGGACAATCACAACCGGTATGGCAAGGATGGCAATGCCTGCGGAGACAAATCCGAAGAACGTCGCAACCTGCAAAGGGAAATATGAAAAGCTGGTAATGGCATTCAATGCCAGTTTCAACATTTTGCGGAATGGATATTTGGTCACACCCGCGTGACGGGCAGAGCGCTTGTAATCTATGCCGATCTGCTTGAACCCAACCCATGACGACATGCCGCGCGGGAAGCGATGACGCTCGGGCATTTGTTTAAGAACGTCCACCACTTTGCGATCCATCAAACGGAAGTCGCCGGTGTCAACGGGAATCTTCACGTCTGTAATTCGATAGATGATTCGATAAAACAGAGACGCCGTAACTTTCTTGAACCATGATTCGCCTTCGCGTTCGGCGCGCACGGCGTAAACAACTTCGTAACCTTCCTTCCACTTTTTCGCCAGTTCCAAAATGACTTCAGGCGGGTCCTGCAAATCCGCGTCAATGATGACAACCGCATCGCCGCGCGCATAATCCCAACCAGCCGTGATGGCAATTTGATGTCCGAAGTTGCGCGCAAAGATCACAGGGCGGACACGCGAATCAGCCTGTCCAAGTTCGCGGATTTTTTCCGTCGAGCCATCGGTCGAGCCATCATCCACCAAAATAAGTTCCCACGACTCGCCGGTCGTGTCCATGACTTCTTTAACGCGCTGATATAACTCCGACAGATTATCAAGCTCATTGTAAATGGGCGCAACGATTGAATATGTAATTTTCATTCGGAAGATTTCTCTTTAACCGGTTGGACTTCGGGTTTGGATTCCTGTTTGGAAACGGCAGCCGCTTCAGCGCCTGGTGCGGAGGCGGGCACTTCATCCTGAAACGGCGGCAGTCCCAACATCCGGGCATGCAAATATTTCCAAATTACAGTCAGGGAGGCCAGCATCGGCACAACGATAAACGCGGCCAGAATTCCGGAAAGAGCTACAGCGGCAACGATCGCGATAAAAACAATTGCTTCATTCATGCGGACGCTGCGTCCGAGGATATAGGGCCGCAGCCAAACGTGTTCGAAATTGATCAGCACGACAAAAAGGCCAACCACGATCAAGGCGAATACGAAATTGTTGACTGGCAGCCAGTTGGAGCCTTCCAGCAGCGCGACTACCAAAGCAATCACCGTTGCAATCACGGGGCCAACATCTGGAACGATGCTCAATAAACCTGCCAGCAAACCTAAATACAGCGAACCGGGCAGGCCGATGATCGTCCAAAGGACGGTAAATGTGACCGCCACGATAACCATGAGCGTGAGTTGCCCGCGCAGATATGCCATCCAGACCTCCCTGATCTGGGCATACAATTTGCGGACATCCTCGCGATAATCTTTCGGCGCGATGCGGATCATGCCCTCGCGAAGATTCTCCCATTCCGTCATGAAGAAATAAACTCCGACGATCACGATCAGCGCCAACAACGTGCTGTGCGTCGTATTCCGAATCAGCAGGAGCGGGTTTTGTGTCACCGGAGCGATCAAGCCCGGAAGTGAAAACTTATACTGCGAAATGATCGAACTCAAGTCAATCTTATTCCCCAAAATCACAATTGGCTGGGCAAGATATTTCTGTGCTTGATCCAGTGTCGTCTGCAAGTCGGAGGCGATTTCAGTCGTCTGGTGCGATAGGACCGGCACGAGCACGATCGGCAGCGCGGTCATCACTGCCAGACTGACGAAATAAACAATGTTCGAGGCTGCTTTGCGCCTGATTTTGAATCGCCGCTGCAACAGGGAAACGAATGGATAAAGCAAATACGCAATGACACTGGCCAGGGCCAACGGCGCGATCATCGCGCGGGACTCGTATCCGATAAAGATAAGAATTGCGATGACCAGCGCAAGCGTGAAATAGCGAGCCGATGGACTCCACTCGGATTTCATAATATCTTTTTCACAGCGGCCAAAGTGGGTTCGATGATCGGGGCATCAGCAACAGCTTGCATCGCGGCACGGACATCTTTGAGTCCGCTGCCGGTATTCAACACGAGGACTGGTTCATCGCCTCGCACCAGACCTTGAGCCGCGGCGCGGACCAAACCGGCATACGCGGTCGCCCCAGCCGGTTCCGCAAAAATGCCCTGCTTCCCAAGCTCTGCAATCGCCTTGAGAATTTCCTTATCCGGGACGGTGATATACGTCCCGCCAGTCTCGCGCGCCGCGCGCACCGCGCGGATTCCATCGCGCGGCAAATCCACCGAGATGCTGTCAGCGATGGTTTTTGCTGAAACAGGCTTGACATCTTCGGTGTTGGCATGGAACGCATTTGCAATCGCGGCGGAACCTTCAGCCTGCACGCCAATGATACGCGGCATATGCGGCAGCCATCCCAATTCCAATAAATCTTTGAAGCCTTTATGGATGCCTGAAATGATATTGCCGTCGCCCACTGAAACAAAAACGGCCAGCGGAGCATGATCAATTCCTTCGCTGTTCTGCTTATGCCAAACTTCATGCGCTGATCTCCACCATTCCCAAATCTCGAACGCGGCCGTCTTCTTTCCTTCGGCGGTAAATGGATTGTATCCAGTGTTGCGGCAATACCACCCGAATTCTTCTGCGGCTTTGATCGTCAAGTCAAAAGCATCATCGTACGTGCCATCCACAAGCAAAACTTTTGCGCCGAAAATAAGTAACTGCGCGACTTTCGCCGGAGGCGCAGTCTTCGGAGCAAAAATGATGGCCTTCTGACGAATCGCAGCAGACATGCCTGCCAGTGCCGCGCCCGCGTTACCTGTTGACGCGGTGACGACGATTTCCGCTTTGATCTCACGCGCACGCGCAACCACGATCGCACTGGCGCGGTCTTTGAAGGACGCCGTTGGATTGCGGCTTTCATCTTTCAGCCAAAGATTTGATAACCCAAGCTTCTTGCCCAAACGCGCCAACGAAAAGACCGGCGTCCCGCCCGCGGCGTGAAGCGGGGTCGCTTCGCCTTTCGGCGTGTTGACAGGCAACAGCGGCTCGTAGCGCCACAGCGACGCATCGTGGCGCGAGAGAACATCCTCCGGTTGATACTTCTTGCGAATGGATTCGTAATCAAGAATAATATCGAGATTCCCGCCATCTTTCGGGCAGGTGTATGTAATTTGATCGGGTAAATATTCAGTTCCACAAAGTGAACAGCGATAGCCGGTGAATTTTGACATGGTGACCCTTTTCTGCATCTGATTTTACCCGATATAACTGCAACAGGATACAGCATGTCTCGTCAATGTTATACTTTTATCGGGCAACCATTCATTTTGGAAAACAAAAGGGTCAAAAAATGAAAAATATAAAGTGGTTATTTTTGCTATTCGTAACATTTCTATTAATCGGTTGTTCCAACCAATGGAATCAGAATTCTCAACCTACAGTCATATCGCCGGTCACAATTCCAACTCAACAAACAACTCCGTTCTTGGATTTCGATAATCCGCGCCTGCATGAAATTGCAGGAAACAAACCATTAGTCATTGACGAAATCGTACGAACCCAAAATCAGGACCCTGAATACGTTGCAGTTATCGTTAAGACAAGTGATCCGATGCTAAGTCGAGAAATGTTACTGTTTCGAATAACAGACAATGTATCAACGTTAATATATGACTTGGGCCCATTCGTTTATATGACTTTCGATGTAGAGCGTGAAGATCATCCTGATTGGCTTTATAACGGCTTTTTCCTGAAAGGCTTTCGTGGTTTCTCTTACTTTCATCAAAACTATTTTGAGCTGCCTGTTATAACAAGCATGGGAGGAAACTGTTATGATTGCGGCACTCTGAAACTCATTGGCATTAATGCTTATGGGGAGGCAATTGATATTACGCCAGCTACAGGCTTCAATCCCAAAGGATTTGTATCCATCAACAATCAGGCGATATTTAGAGTTGTAGCAACGCGATATTATGAAGGAGATTATGGTGCTTGTGTTCATACCGCTTCTCCTTTTGCCTTTCGCCTATTTGCGTGGAAAGATACAGCTTATATTGATGTTTCAGAAAATGAAAAAGAATTTTATAACCAGAAAATTACCGAACTGGTAACTGGACTGCAAGCAGATTACAACAAGCCGTTAGTTTCATGCAATGTTATGCCAACATTAGCAAATATATTTTTCGATTATGAATCGAGCGGACGAGTAGATTATGGATGGGAACAGATCAAATCTTTAGGAGATTTAAGTCATTGGGATGTCAAAAACACAGCACCTGAAGAAATACAAAGTTATCACCAAGTTTTTGATGAACTTGAAAAGAGAAAGAATAATGACAACGCGACGCCTACTCCATAACATCACAACAAAAAAACTCTCGAACTAAGATTCGACAGTTTTTTGTAATCAATCTTATCAGTCTGTTATTCTGACTCGAACGGCACGCCCAACGCTGCAGGAGGCGCGGCCCGCATGGCGCGCAGGATTCGTGCGACCACGCGCCGCGTTCCTTCGGGCATGGCAGCCAGCCAGCGCTGAACCCATTCCGCGTCGCCGATGTTGACCAGCAACAGAGTCAGGATCATCAACGGGAAAGGCGCAACCTGCAAAACCTGTGATGGAATTCCGGGCAGGCTCGGCTGAAGAACAAGTCCAAGCCACTGGAGCAGGGAAAACAGATAAGCGCCGAAAGCGCCGCGCAGCGGACTCCATCCACCGAAGATCGTTATCGCAAGCGCGATCCAGCCGATGCCGTCCAGACCCGTTTGCGTCCCCATCCATCCCGGTTTGACATTCAATGTGTAAGCCGGGCCAGCAAGTCCGCCAATCGCGCCGCCGATGACGGTGTAAACATAACGCATTAGATTGACATTCGCACCGCGCACAAATGCCGCGGCCGGACGCTCGCCAATGCCCTGCAGCATCAATCCTGGCCGGGTGCGGAACAACCACAACCAGGCAAGAACGATGATGACATAACTTAGGTACGTCATGATGTCCGCTCGGAAGAATAAAGGACCAAGGATCGGAATATCTTTCAAAATAGGTATCGGCAACGTCGGCAGGGTCGGGCCGGGAATATTCATGTATGGTACGCCGAGAAAATAAGCGAGGTCGCGTGCCGCCAGCGCCAGAACGAATCCGACGGCAACTTGCGATTGATGAAGCGTGATGCTTCCAAACGCAACGATGAACGCTACGGCTGCGCCAATCAACATTCCAGCCAGAAAGCCCAAAAACAGATTACCGGTCAGGTAGGTGACTGTAAAGCCGCCCATCGCTGAAAGCAGGATCGTGCCATTCCACGAAAGGTTGATGATGCCGGCGCGTTCGGTAATCGTCTCACCGATAACCGCAAACAAAACCGGCGCGGCTGCCGCGAGAACCCCGGCCAAACCAATCAATGTAGTATCCATAAAGACTCCTACGCCTTCCTCAAGAAGCGCTCGCGCACACCCTGTCCGAGCAGGACAAGCAACACAAGTAAATCCTGCAGCACGCCTGCAAAGGACGAGTCCATTTTGTAGACGATTTGCAATTGGATGCTGCCAACGTTTAGTGCGACGAAGAAAAACGCAATTGGTATAACCCAGATCGCTTGATAATTGATCAGCATGGCAACCAGCAAACCGAGGAAGCCATATCCATTTGAAATATTTGGCAACAAGCGATGATAGACAGCCACTACTTGAATGGCTCCGGCCAGGCCAGTCAACGCGCCGCACAACAAAAAGGAGAACATGCTGTATTGCCACGTCGGAACGCCAAGCAGGTAAGCTGCTTTCATGTTCTTTCCAACAGCCTTTAATCGCAAACCGAAATATGTGCCGCGCAGCAAAAAATAGACCAGAATCACAGCGACAATCGAAATGCCCAATGCCCATGGACTTAGGCCAGTGTTGGATATCGTCGGCAGCCATAGCTTCTCATTAAACGGCTGCGTGCCAGACATCGAACCAACGCCTGGCCGCTTCCACGGACCAAAGACGAGATAGATCGTCAACGCGGTGGCGACGAAATTGAGTCCAAGGCCGCCAAAGATTTCGTTCACGCCGCCGAATGTTTTCAACGCGCCGGCCAGAGCCGCCCATAATGCGCCGCCGACCATGCCAAACAGAATTCCCAAAATAATAATTAATGCGGGCGGAACATTTGTGTCTTGAAGCAGGCGCAGCATCCATGTGGCGAAGATGGAGCCTAGCACCATTTGCCCTTCCACACCGATATTCCAGAGGCCCGCGGCAAATGTGATCAAAACGCCTGCAGTCGTCAGCAGTAAAGGCGACCAAGTAATGAGGATGGAAATTACATTGTCGGACGAACCAAAAGCGCCGCTTAGAATACTCCCATATGCTTCGAGCGGCGGCGCTCCCGCGGCTGCCAGCAGGAGCGTGGTAATAAGCAATGCGACGACCAGCGCGCCAACCTGAAATCCAATATTCACCCAAACATTGTTCTTCATGCGCTCTTCCCTGAATTCAATTTTGTCCAGCCCATACCACCAATCAGTTCCCCAAGTTTCTCGGTTGTCAACGAAGAAGCATCCAATGGAGGCGTTACCTTGCCGCTGAAAAACACCAACACGCGATCGCTATATTGCAGGATTTCCTCCAGGTCAGAGGAAACGAACACAATGGATGTTCCTTGTTGACAGCGTTCTTTGAGCTTGCTCCAAATGTAAATGGCCGATTCAATGTCCAAGCCGCGAGTAGGATGCTCCAATAAAATCAGCGAAAGCGGAGCCCGGAGCAGCGCCAGCAGCGCGCGCTGTTGATTACCGCCCGAAAGCGATTCCACCGTGCTGGCAGGCATGCCACGAATGTTGAAGGATTTGATTCGTTCCTCGGCAAGTTTCGTGCCCTTATTCCCATCAATAAACATGCCTTGTATTTCTTCCGCCAAAACAAAATGTTCCGTTAAGGTAAGGCCAGGGACCAATCCTTCTTCCATGCGCGAGGCTGGCATAAATGAAACGCCATTTTTCTTGAACTCATGGTAGGAGCGGCCTGTCAAGTCACGATTGTTAACAAGCACTTTCCCGTTGACCGGACGGATCAAACCGGAACAAGCTCGGATGAATGGCCCTTGCCCGCTTCCTTCCATGCCAGCGATGCCAATCACTTCACCCGCGTGAACATCGAGATCAATATCTTCCAAACGCAAACGAATATCTTCAATCGCAAGATCGCGCAACTCAAGCACTTTGGCTCCCGGCTTGAAAGGACGCCGAGCGCCGAGCGAAATTTCCTTGCCGAACATCATCTCCACTAATTTCTTCGCGTTGAATGGAGCGGAGGCTTCCCCAACCAGCTTTCCAGCCGTAAGTACCGCCACTTTATGACACAACACTTCCACGTCCTCCAACTTATGAGAGACAAAGATTATTGTCATGCCTTGCGATGCCAGTTTACGAAGCGTCGCAAATAATTTATCCTTTTGACTGGCGCTGATTCCGGTAGTGGGTTCATCCAAAATCAGAACGCGCGCGCCCAGCCAGAGCAGACGCAGGATTTCCAGTTGTTGGCGCTCGCCGACCGTCAGCGAATCAACGTACGTTTCGGGATCGAGGGAAAAGTCAAATTGAACGGCCAAGTCGTGAATTTCACGCGCGACCGCTTTACGATCCGGGAACAGACCGCCGCTATGTCCGAGCAAAAAATTGTCGAGCAGGCGCATCGGCGGGAAGTCAAGCGGGTCCTGATGCAACATGCCGATGCCAAACCGAATGGCATCCGCCGGTGATTTGATGATGACCGCTTTGCCGTCCAGCAGAATTTCTCCGCTATCGGCCTGAATAAAGCCTGAAAGAATTTTCATGAGCGTGCTTTTGCCCGCCCCGTTTTCCCCCAGAATGCCTTGAATTGTGCCCGCAGGAATGTTGAGCACGATGTCGTTATTGGCATGGACTTTGCCAAAATACTTATGGATGTGGCGCAGTTCGATGTTCATGAGCATCTCTTGCCCTCACCCCCGCGCCCCTCTCCTCGCGAAGCATGGTTGGCACCACAAGGAGAGGGGGGTGGGGTGAGGTGAATTGGGGAGGGCATGCCCTCCCTCGCGTCAACGTTGGTTATTTGGAAGGAACGCTCTGGCCTTGCATGCCCTGCAAGAGTTGAGGCAGGTACCAAATTTGTAGGTCTGTAGCAGCCGTTCCGTTCGCAAGATAGGGAGTTCCATCTTGCAAGTTGATGGGACCAGTCCACAGATTCAAACCGCCAGCCAGTTGGGAAATGAAGCCGTCCAACTGAGTAGAGGCAGTCGCGCTCAAGCCCTGGCCCTTATTGAAGCCAACGGCACTTGTGTTGGGATCGTTGATGTTCTTCCAGTCCGGACCATTCCACTGGAAGGTTTCCTTCCAAGTTCCATCTATCGCAGACTTAATAGCCGCGGCAGTGGCAGGACCCCAGTTGAAGTACGGAACACCGAGACAAGCATTGGGAGCTACATTACAATTGGTTGCATAGTCATACGCAACTGCCCAAGCTTTCTTACCCGCGGCTTGCATCTTACTAGCCTCAACGAGAGCTTCGGTTGTGTCAATACCAGACATAACCACATCATAGCCGCTGTTGAAGAAATCATCCGCGACCTGAGTCGGATCGGACGTCACTCCGGGGATATTGAACCAGAAGCCGATCCATGTGACCTTGAATTGCAGCTTGGACGGATCATTCTTTAGAATGTTTGTCCAGCAATACTTGGCGCCAAGGTAAGCCGAGGAGGACAAACGACGAGTCTCATCGTTGATCAGTGGGCCAAGATAACCAATTTGACCTGTCTGAGTTGTGAGCGCCGCCGCGCAGCCACCGATCTCCTTCATGTATTCCATACGTCCCATGTAGTCGATCTGGTTAGGCGAGTTCTGGTAGTTCTTGCCATCTTTCCAAGTCCAATCATCAGACTCACCAATGACCTTGATATCCGGATGAGCATTCGCAAACTTAAGTGCCTCATCCTTCATGTCATCCGAGTTGAAGATGATGAGCTTGGCGCCCTGCGAGACCAGCTTTTCAGCCAGTTGTGATGCAGTTTGACCCGGATAGGAAGGCGAACCGGAGTAAACGTTCTCAAGATAGATCATTTTGGCATTCGGAATTTGCTGCCCTCCATAAACGCCTCCATCAAAGGTTGCCTGGCTCCAGCCATTATCATTGTGTGCGCCGACCAACAACATGCCAAAGATGAATTGACCTGAATTAGAAGCTGCTGTAGGACCACACGCCGAGAGGATCATTGCAAGAGCTATCGTCAATGCTGCGAGTTGCCAGAATATCTTACGCATATCTTCTTCTCCTATTTAGAATTTGGTTTGACGTGGTGCGAACATCTTTCTTCAATATCGAGCCGCCTCCTTTCTATATTGTCTGGACAATTTTATCAGCAAGCTTTGATTTCGTGAAGAAACTTACTTATTCATTTTACGGCAAACAGGAAAACTTCGTACGCAAGTCGTTCAGACTACTTGTTTTATCATTGCTTGCCGGAACATCCTGATCAATGCGAGTCAACAACTTACACAACAATGGGCCAACATAATTCGGCGAAACTTTATACGATGTAAGCGCCAACTGCTTTACTTGAGTCCAATCGCCAACGTGGGCATAACCTTCTATGAAAACGAATCGTTCAACCGGATCATTTGGATGATCGTTAAGGTCGAAGGCGACCTGTGCGAGCTTGACGACGCGTTGCCAATCCCCTTCCTGACGCGCAAAGTCCGCCTGCTCAAAATAGTAACACCAGCCATGCACCGGTTCAGGGCCGTAGACTTGTGGCATGATCGCCATTTGATTGGGCGTAATCCACGCTGACGAGGACAAGCGCGCCCCATCGCGCATCAAACTTTCGTTTGGGATCAAATGATTATCGGGATCAATCTCAGGATCAAGCACGCGCAGACAGCCTGGTGGACGATAATATAACGCGATGGCTTGCGACGTATTTCCATGAAAGGCTTCTGAGATGAAATCATAAGTGATCGGCTCGCCGAATTGAAATCCCGGCAACGTGCCGCCCAAACGTGAGGTCGGATAGAACAAGACATACGCCATGCCGTCCGATTTTGGATTCGGATCATAGATCCAATTCAATGCACCGGTCAGTGAATTATCAGCATAGAATCGTAAAGCGCCTTCATTGAGAAGTATCAGCGTGTTCGGTGCGATTCCGGGTGCACGCCAATACAACTGCCAGAACATCGCTTTTTGAGTTGTCCAATCGCGGCGGAATTCATCCGCCCACAGAGCCTGTCGTCCTGCGGCAAGAACAATAAACAACGCGGCAACACCAAAGCGGAAACGCGTCGGGATCAATTCAAGCAAACCAGCAAAGAAAAGACTAACGCCCAAAATAAAAGGTAACGTGAATCGGTTGGCAGGAAAAGCCAACGTCACATCGAGACCGGTCAACCAGAACGGACCGCCGGCAACCAGCATCGCGATCAATCCAAGCCCCATCGGCCAAAGAGCAAACTGAATTTTGTGTTCCTGATCGCGGCGCGTAGCTAACAAAAAGCTGACAACCAGCAAAGCTGTCAAGATAATGACCGCTAAATAATAAAGCGTTGTGCGGAGACCATCCGTGAACGGATTCGGAAAATGGAAAACCTGGGCCCATGCTGCGACGCTCACTGTATAAAGATCAACGAAGATTGTCTTCAGCAATCCCAGTATCGTGTTTAACGGCGAAGATTTCAGATTTGGGATGAGCGTTGGCTGATAAATCTTATTGTTAAATATGAACAACCGCCAATATACATCAGCAAGGAAAACGAGCAGATAGGGAATCCATAACACGAATGTTTTGCGAACGCGTCGCAAGAAACTGCTTGCATTTATATAAGCCTTAGCGGGCCTCAGCCACCCCAAGATTGTTTTGCCGATGTCCTGCCAGGAACTTTGACTTGCTTCGATAGAGGAAACGAAATAAAAAATGACGAACGGGCGGAAAAGTTCCAGCGTGAAGAAATATTCCATCATCCACAAATTGAGGGCCGAGAAAAGCATACCGAGGATGGTCAGCGCCCAATACCAACGTGGATGTTTGAATGACCACAGCATACATAGGAATGAAAACAAGAAGAAACACAGAACAATAAAGAAGTGACTGTAAAGATAAGATACCCACTGTTGGTTGAAGCCGGGATAGAGAAGAAAGAACAGGCTGGCGATCAAGGCAAATTGATGGCGACCCGGCCAAAGCTCCCGAATGATCGCCCAGACCAAAAGCGCGGTCATCCATCGCCAGAACAATCCAAAGATTTGCCAGTAGATTGGAATCTGCGGAATCACGCGCGTCGTTATTTGATAAAGCAGTCCCCACACCGGACGATTGGTCGAAAAATATTTTGTCATCGCCGCCGGGCCAAGCTCGTACCGAATCCAGGACATAGCGACTTCGTCCCAGTAAAAGCCCAATTGCGAAATCAAAAGGCCGTACGCAAATATTGCAGCCAGCGCAAGCAATACCGGTGCGGCGTAGGGCGTTTCGAGAATCGTTGAGAGGCGGCGAAGAATTACTTTCACGATTAAAAGTGGAGGCCGCCAGGCAGCCTCCACGATGATTTTACTATGGAAGAATCCATGTTCCGGTCTCGCCTTTGAGGGCGCGGCCAATATTTTCTGGATTCGTGATGAGCGCCTGCTTGCCGCCGTTTTCAAGATACCAAATGATGGCTTGAATCTTCGGAGCCATCGAACCTTTGGCGAAATGTGTTCCCTCGGCAAGATATTTCTTCGCCTCGGCCAACGTGATTCTGTCGAGCCATTTTTGATCGGGCTTGCCAAAGTTGAGTGCAACTTTTTCAACTGCGGTCGAGATCAAGAATAGATCTGCTTTGATAAGACGCGCAAGCAAACTAGACGCGTAATCTTTATCTATCACTGCTGCGACGCCTTGATAATCATGATCGCCCGCGTCGATGACTGGGATCCCGCCGCCGCCAACCGTAACGACAATCGTCCCAGCCTTAATTAACGTTTGCACCGCTTCGAGTTCCACGACTTGTTGCGGAATCGGCGAAGCGACAACGCGACGCCAACCGCGGCCCGCGTCTTCGACCACATTCCAGCCCATGTCTTTTTCGCGGCGTTTAGCTTCGGCTTGATCCATGAACGAGCCAATCGGCTTGGAAGGATTCTTGAATGCCTGATCGTTCTTATCCACCAAAACTTGAGTGACAACCGTGGCAACAGGCTTCTTGATTCCGCGGCGATATAGTTCGGTTTGCAGAGTCTGTTGGAGGGCATAACCGATCGCGCCCTGCGAATCTGCGCCACAAACATCCAACGGGACTTCGTGCATACCTTCGGCTTTCGCCGCGATCTCCGAACGGCGCAAGATGAATCCAACCTGCGGCCCATTGCCGTGGCCAATGGCTACATCCCATCCAGCTTCGATCATGTCAGCGATGTGATAAGTCGTTTCCTTGGCCGCCAGATATTGATCTTCAACCGATTTATGCTTTTCATCTTTGATGAGAGAATTCCCACCAATTGCAACCACTGCTAATTTTCGTTCTGCCATAAGTTCTCCTATGCCATTGTTAAAGCCATGACGGCCTTTTGTGCGTGCAAACGATTCTCGGCCTGGTCAAAAACAACCGAATGCGAACCATCCATCACTGCGCTGGTCACTTCCACATCGCGGTCAGCAGGAAGCGGATGCATATAAATCGAATCATCCTTGGCGAGACTCATCTTCCTGTCGTCGGTGATCCAGTGCTTGTACTTGTCAATGATCTTCGCGCCTTCATTGGCGTCTTCCGTGGTGAGCATGGCACCCCACGACTTGGCATAAATCACATCTGCATCTTTGAAAGCCTTTTCCATTCCGTTCGGGTCAGAAATAACTTCAAAGCCGGTGTGGAATTTCTTGGCCTGCTCTTTTGCCGCGTCCATGATGTCGGGCATGAGCTTAAACTCCGGTGGATGAGCCAGCACAACGTCCATGCCAAAGCGGGGCATTTGCAGAATCAACGATTGCGGAACCGAGATCGGTTTCTGATACGAAGCCGCATACGCCCACGAAACGACCATCTTCTTCTTACGAAGGTC
>JAJYOO010000158.1 GCA_021796155.1 Chloroflexota bacterium | reverse complement strand
TGCCTTCCGTTTGGATTATTCGATTGAGATGCTCGTGATCGTCATGCTCGGCGGACAAGGCAGCGTGTTCGGCCCAATCCTCGGTGCGGCTGGATATGAAGGCTTACGGAATTTTCTGTTGACCAGTCCGATCTTCAAGAACATTCAACTTTCGGTGGCAGGCGCATTATTGCTGGTGATCATTCTCTTCATCCCAGCCGGCGCGGTGGGATGGCTACGGAGGCGCGTCCCGATATTCAGGAAGGTGCTCGCATGACGGTGCTTCTTTCAGTTCAAGGCGTCACCAAACAATTCGGCGGACTTCAGGCTTTGACACAAGTCACGTTTGATCTGCCTCAAGGACAAATTCTCGGATTGATCGGTCCGAACGGCGCAGGGAAGACAACGTTGTTCAACGTCATCAACGGCGTGTACCATCCTGAAGTTGGCCGCATCATTTTCCGGGACAAGGATGTGACCCGCATGAAAGCCTATGACCTGGCACACATGGGGATAGCGCGCACGCACCAGATCGTCCGCCCGCTGAATGAATTGACGGTTCGGGAAAACGTTATGGTGGGCGCGTGCTTCGGACGCGAAAACCACAACCTTGGCAAAGCCGCGAATATCGCAGACGAGGTGCTGGAATTTGTCGGGCTGGGCAAACGCACCGGTCAAATGGCGAACAGCCTCAACGTCGCAGAAAAGAAGCGATTGGAAATGGCGCGGGCACTGGCGGCACATCCATATCTGCTTTTGCTGGATGAAGTGCTGGCAGGTTTGAATCCATCCGAGATTGATGGAATGATTCAGACCGTCCGAAAAATACGCGAGCAGGGCATCACGATCATCATGATCGAGCATTTGATGAAAGCCGTGATGAATATTTCTGACCGCATCATCGTTCTGGATTATGGCGAGCAGATCGCAGACGGAACACCGAACGAAATTGCCAATAACCCGCGCGTGATTGAGGCTTATCTTGGCGATTCAAATCTGGCCGACCAATTGTTCGAGGAGAATGAGAAATGAGTATTCTCGAAGTCCGAGAAATTACTTCCGGATATGGCGAGGTGCAAATTCTGTGGGGTTCTTCATTAAAGCTGGAGGAAGGGAAACTGACTTGTCTGGTCGGAGGCAATGGCGTTGGAAAGACAACTTTGCTGAGAACCGTGATGGGACAGATCCGCCCGTGGAGCGGCTCCATCTGGTTTGAGGGCCAGGATGTCAGCCGCCAACCTGCGTATGTCAAAGCCAATATGGGACTGGTAATGGTTCCGGAGGGCCGCCAGCTTTTTACGGACATGACCGTCTACGAAAATTTGGAAATGGGAGCGACCAATCCGCGGGCGCGTCAAAAAATGAAAGATAATCTCGAAAAGGTTTACGAAATGTTCCCACGCTTGAAAGAACGACACCGGCAAAGCGCAGGCACATTGAGTGGAGGCGAACAGCAAATGCTGGCCGTGGGCCGCGGGATCATGGCCGATCCAAAAGTCCTGATGATTGATGAGCTGTCACTTGGCCTGGCCCCGGTGCTTGTACTTCAACTTTTCGGAAATCTAAAACAATTGCGCGACCTCAAGATCACCATTCTGCTGGTCGAGCAAAACGTCCAGATGGCGCTTGCAATAAGCGATTATGGATTCGTCCTCGCAGAAGGAAAGATCAACCTGGAGGGGCCGGCGCGTCAATTGATAAAGAACGAACATGTGCGCGCAGCGTATCTGGGATTGTAGTTTGGCAACAATGACAGCAAAGGAATACTCTTACATTCAGCATTTCGGTAAATAGACTTCCTGCAAAAGTCAGCAAAATAAATGCTCACGGCAGCGTCCCACTGCACAAGGCATTTGGCAAAGGATGGAGACGAGAGCACTTATGCAAGATGCCTAATTTTGAAAAATCCTTTCGGTCATAATGCTATCGCTCCTTTCCAAGTTGGAAATGATAGATACGCAATGTTCTGGCCGCAGCCTCAATACCGCGCATCCATCGAATATGATCCAGGCGCGGCGTTGGGTCGTCAAAGAATCCCCACTCCTCGAGCAGATGGATAACCTCCGACCATCTTTCAAGTTCTTCCCCATGCCAGACTCCCCAATAACAGTGCCAACGGAGTGCGGAGGTTTGGAGGTTGCTTCTCAAGTTATGGAGTGGCGAATAAGCATCGAGGACAAAGTCCGCGCCTAGAAAGTTTTTATAAAGCATTGTTACCAATGATTTGACCTGCTCCTCCTTGAGATACATGGAAACGCCTTCTGCAACAAATAGGAAAGAACGTTTGCGATGTGCACTTACCGCGCCTAGCCAGGTATCATCAAGCACGGAATAGCCGAGCAAATGATAACGTTCCCTTTCGCCGCCGATCAACTGCTTTCGCAATTCGATGACATGGGGTAAGTCCAGGTCGTACCATTCAACTTGTCCATTGTCCACGCGCTCGAATCGAGCATCGAGTCCGCAGCCGATGTGAACAACAACTGCATCTGGGTGACACGTCAAAAAATCCCGAATGCAACAGTCAAATTGCCGATTGCGCAGGGTGATGATCAACTTGTTCGCCTCGCTCAAATGGAGAAGCCTAAACCGACTGAAATCATAGGTTCCATCGTCGCTGATCTTATTGACTAATGCCACCGCTCTCTCATCTTTGAGCAATGCATCTGGGCGCCGCGATTCCATCGTGCGGATGTAGAGCGTGAGGAGTAAGGTCTCAGACATGCCATTCAGACCGGGGAGAGTTTTGTCAGATGCCATGGCTCATTTTTTCTTTCCAAGCGGCGGAACAAACATTGGGACTCGTTTGCAATATTCCTGCCATTGCTCGCCAAATTCTTCTGCTAGCACTTGCTCTTCGTTTCGAGCGCGGACAATGACGAGTGGAGCAAAGATGGCAAAGAATAACGTTGTCCATGTGACATAAATCAGAAGACTGCCAAAGGCGGCAAAGATCAATCCGAAATACATGGGGTGACGAACGATAGCAAAGGGTCCACTTGTAATCAATTGATGATTTGCAAATAATTGCGCGCCGAAACCAGACGAGACGAAATAATTTTTTCCAAGTGCAAGTCTCCCCCATAAAATAAAGGACATGCCCGGAAAATAGAACAAGGAGCCAATCGCCAACATCCATACGCGGGCTTGCGGTAAAAATGTTTGTGATAGCGGAATCCAAAGGAAGTAGCAGATGCCAAAGAACAACAATGTCGAGGCGAGATAAAACCACGGAGAGCGCAACCAACTACCGGTGAGTCCGAGCGTGAGTCCCGGCTTACGTTGGGTGCCGCGCCAAAGTCCGTAAAGTACAATCGCCAACGTGGAGTATGCAAATATTCCGCCCAACCACTGAATGATAGTTTCGAGAGTCAACTTTACACCTCGACAATCTTTTCTAATCAATATGCGCGTGGCACACCGTCAACGTTAACGATTTGCCAATTCCAAGATCGCCTTCACATCCCTGACCTGATGATCAGAGATGCCAAGTGCTTGAAGTTCAACAGGTTCACCATCAACGATTTGCTGACCGAGTCCCGAATGCCGCCACATTTTCAAATCTTCTTCCAGAGGAGAGCCGATACGATCCTCGCGCACGATCTTTCCATCGGCCATCACCAATATGCGCTGGGTTTGCCGGGCAATGGTTGGATCATGAGTCACGATTACGAACGTAACGCCCTGTGATTGATTCAGCTCTTTGAGCAAACGCATCAAATCCTGACCGGCAGTGGTATCCAGGCTGCCGGTAGGCTCATCTGCCAGTACCAGCGGAGGTTGATTAGCCAAAGCCCGGGCGACGGCCACCCGTTGACGTTGACCACCCGAAAGTTGTCCCGGCAGATGTTTCATACGATCGGCCAGTCCAACCAAGGCCAACAGATCCTCGGCGCGTTTACGGCGCGAACTGGCATTCAAAAATCTGGTCATGGGGATTTCCACATTTTCACAAGCAGTCAATGTGGGCAGGAGATTGTGCAGTTGAAACATGAATCCGACTGTCTTTGCTCTGAAACTGTCCACATCGCGCAGAGTGGATAGATCCTGTCCATTGACGAATACCTTGCCACTGGTGGGAACATCGAGCGTACCCAAAACGTTCAGCAAAGTGCTTTTGCCGCTGCCGCTGGGACCCATCACCGCAAGAAATTCTCCGGCTTCCACCGACATGGTGACTCCATCCAAAGCGCGGATTTCTTCGCCATCTCCATAGATACGAGTCAAGTCACGGGTTTCGACCATCAAGCCGATGTTCATTCACTCACCTCGATATCTGCAAAAGCAGTCATTCCCCAACGCAGTTCTTCAGGAATATTTTCTAGTGAAATGACCGCTGTGTAGTTCACTCCCGAGCCCTCAGCGGATTTGTTCGCCACGCGCAAGACCGTGCCTTTGACAACTACATCTGGTAAAGCATCGAACGTGACGGACACTGCATCTTGCGGATGGACACGCGCTGCATCAATTTCGCTCAGATCAGTTGTTTCTACGCGCAGGTTATTTAGATCGCCCAATTGCAGGACAGCCATCCCCGGCGTAACCCATTCACCAACGCGCACATCCAGATTGCACACTACACCATCGAAGGGAGCTGTCAATTCCACATTTGCTAACGCGGCTTGCGCGGCAGAGAGATTGGCCTGGGCGGAATCATATTGTGCGCGCGCCAACGAATTATCCTGTGAGCTGTCGCTCATCGCGTTGAATTCCTTCTCCGCGCTATCGAGCTTGGATTTGGCTTGCTGTAAATCTGCCTCAAGTTTTGCCCAGCGAATGGCTTTGTTGAAATCAGCCCAGGCATCATCCAGTTGCCTCTTGTAGATCTTGGCGGTATCTCTGTAAACTTTTGGATTCTCAGGATGATCGTTTCGCATTTCCCGTTCGAGTCGTTCTTCAAGATCTTTGTACGGCTCGAAAGCTCTGCGCGCCTCTTCCAGTTTGGAGTACATCTTTGATACACCCTCGGCGGGCGTCCCTTGAGCGATATCTGATGGAATATCGAAGTTGTCCAAATTGTATTGAGCCTTGCGCACCAATTCATAAGCATCGCCCAAATCTTTAAGAGCATTAGCCTGCGATGCGCTGAAAGCGCGCTCGGCAGTTATCAGGTTCTCCTGTGCGCGTGTCACCTCGGCTCGCGCTGATTCACTATTGCTTAAGCGAATCAGCGGCTGATCTTTCTTTACTTGCTCGCCTTCCTTCACCAGCACATCACTGACCACACCCTGACTGCGGGCGCTCAAGGCAGCCCACTGTGCCGGTATGATTATCCCAGTTGCGCTGATGACTGCGCCGAAGTTTTCAGTCCTGCTATTTTCAGGAGTAGGAGTAGCTTGTTCAGCAGGACTGCAACTTGCCAAAACCAGGCAGGAGATCACGACGGCAAAAAGAATTTTAGGATAACGTTTCATGGCAGCCTCCGCAAATGCTCATTCATATCGCAACGCCTCAACGGGACTAAGACGCGTGGCACGATAGGCTGGGTACAACCCACCGATCGCGCCAAGGAATACAGACAGCAAAAAAGCCCGCGCAAAGATATCCCAACTCCAAGCTGGGGCTATCCAACTTCCCAAGGTCGCGTTTTGTTTCATTAGTTCGGTCAACACAAAGGAAATAACAACGCCGGCCACGCCGCCCAATAATCCCAGCAGCACAGCCTCGCGCAGAATCATTGCCAGCACAGACTGGCGACGCCAACCCAATGCCCGCAACACACCGATCTCACGTGTCCGCTCAAAGACCGACATCAACATCGTATTCAGCACGCCGAGTCCGCCCGCGATAATTGCGACCAGCGAAATGCCATCCAGCATAGCGTTCGAGCTCTGGATGTCGGGCATTTCCTCAGCAAAGTCTGCGCTCAAAGCGGCATACACATCTGGGAATTTGGAGTTGATGCTTTCCACGATAGCCGGAGCCTGAGAGGCATCCTTGACTTTGACCCCGATCATGCTGACTTGGCGCGGCCGACCAATAAAGTTCTGGGCATCGCGCAGGGTGACCACACCGCCAGTCTGTTCCCAGCCAATATTGGTTTCATAAATGCCCATCACTTTGAAACGCGTCCCGCTGATCTCAACAACATCACCCACTCCTTTTTTGAGCGTATCAGCCATCAATCGCCCAAGCAATATCTGGCGATTGCCGGTGAGCATCTGACCTTCAACAACATGGAAACGTTGGATGGCAAATGTGTTAGGCGAATAACCTTGC
>JAJYOO010000157.1 GCA_021796155.1 Chloroflexota bacterium | reverse complement strand
TCGCCGCGTGCAGGGATTTGGTAATCGGTCTTCAATACATTGCCATTTGCCAGTTCGGGCAGGATCAAATTATTGTTCCATTCGACGTGCCATTCGCCGTTCTCTTTCTTGAGATCAGCTGAAAATTCCCGCTGGATATCGCCGAACAACGCAGTGCGATATGTAATGCCGAATCTGGCCGAGGCTGTTAGAGGGTTAAGCGTTTGCGTGTGGACTTCATAATCCAGTTTTTCAACGCCCATTGCATTGAACGCATCGTTATACTTCCCGATGAAACTGTCCTGTGTGAGAGCTGCTTTGCTGTTTTCAGTGAGCAAGGCATACATCGAAGCGAAGTCATTGTTCTTGAGCGCTTCGAGGAAGTTTGTCATGGTAGTAAGCGCGTCCACTGCCGGTGCATGAGTCACCGAAACGCGTGCGGTGGGCAGCGGCGTGGGGCTTGCAAAGATGGACGGGAAAATGCCTGAACTTTCACCGGGCCTTGGGGCGCAGGCATTCAGAAAAAATAACAAAAGAATCAGAAGTCCTCGAATCAATTTCATTTATTCACCTTTTATCAGCCTGTTTGGTGTGAGTGATTAGCAATCAACTGTCATTCGAGACAGAAGTGACCAACCTCTAAATGTAATTTTCCGGCCTGATGTAACTATAAGTAACCCAACTTGCTACCTATAAAACAAATCAACCACTACGCTGAGCGGAGCGTCACTCGACTGCACTCGTCACAAAATGCGCTCCTAACTCTGCTCGGGACGGCTCCTTGTTTGAGAAAAATAAGCGAAGTCGAAGCGTTATTGGCAGGATGGCAAGTTGAGTTAAGTATTGCCTTATCGCTTTGCTTGGGCTACAAATAAGACGGCTAAACCTGCTTTCTTGTTCCGCCGTCATTCTCTCGCTTCGATGTCATTATTTTACACCCCGCCACCTTGATGCTCAAAAAGCTCTCCAAATCTGGAGAGCTTTTTTATATGCCGATCTGTTCCAAAAGCTGACGATAATCCTGTGCGTTCGGCGGATTCATCAACAGGATTTGATTGATGACCTCTATCGCTTCCTTTTTCTTCCCGCCTTGCAATAATGATTCTCCCAACGCGTCGAGCTGACTGATGGCTTCATCCTGACGACCCAAGCGGTTCAAGCGGTCGGCTAACAAGCGGCGGAAGAGTAATTCATCTTCATGATCTTTGATTAAGTCTTCGAAGAACGGGATCGAGTCTGCGGCTTTTCCGTTGCTGTCCAAATAGCTCATATAGCTTTCGAGTTCCGCCGTGGCTTGCGGATGCTGTCCCATCCGCAAATAAAGTTCAACGAGCTGTTTGCGCGCGGACTGGTCGTCGGGGCGCAGAGTGCGAATCTGTTCATAGACACGCAACGCCTGTTTCCAGTCGAGACGCTGCATGTCAATATCTGCCATACGTTGGAGAATGTGGACGTTCCAGGCGTGATCGGCATTCGCTTGCTGGACAAGCCGCAGCGCGGTTGTGTATGTTTTGCGCGCCATATCCAATTCGGCGAGACGATAATAAATGTCGGCTAGTTCAAGATATTCTTTGATGGCATCGTCCACCTGGCCGCGCGCCACAAGCTGGTCAATCAAACGCGTGCGCGCGAATAAATCCATCGGCGAGAGTTGGATGATGCGGCGAAGCAATTTGGTAGCTTGGCCCACTTCACCACGCACGCTGTAGGCGTGTGCGACAACCGTAAACTTTGCAATGGCATCGGGCACGCGGCCATCCTGAATCAGCAGATCGCCCATCAGCGTGTGGAGCGGCAAATAAGTCGGTGCATGATGGACGGCTTCGTACGCTTCATCCATTGCGGAACGCAGACTGCCCATGCGCGCCAATTGATGGATGCGATTGATCGATTCGATGACGCTCGAACTTTGTGCCTGTAAAATGACTTCGGCGAGTGGCGTAAGCGTGTTGCTGTCCTGCGCTTTGCGAAGCTGCTCGCGCGTGCGATGAACCTGATCGCGCCAATCTGCGCGCATCAATAGTTTGCTGACATTATCACACAAGCGGCGGTTGGTATTGTCGTCTTTTTGATTCTGCTGTGACTCGATCAACGGCTCGTAAAGTTGGCGGATTTCATCTGCCTGCTCGTCGGATACCGTCATCGAATCAGCCAGTTTCAAAGCCTCAAGATATTCAATCGCCGCGCTCTGGACCTGACCCTTTTTGAAATAGACATCTCCCAGCAGGAGCCGTGAACCAAGGCCGTAATCGTGATGTTTTATGGCATGTGTCAGGTTGCGGATCGCGCTTTCGAGCCGGTCGCTTTTCGCGCGCAAATATCCGAGGTTGAAATACAAAGCCGGATGATTGAATCCCGCTTCCAGTGCGTGTTCCAATTCGTCGGCGGCGCTGGCGTCTTGATTCTTCGTCTGCGCGTCAATGGCCTGACCGAGATGCAAAACGACTTTTGTCTGCTCGGCTTGTTGCAGTGAAAGTTGTCCTGTGCCTTTGACGATGGCAGACAAGCCGCGTCGTTCCTGCGCGGCGGGACTCTCATCGGTGTAATCGAAGAGGACTTCTGCCAGCTTGGTCAAGGCTTTTTGGCGCGACTCCGCTACCGGGTCCAGGCCGGATGCGGTTCGTCGCGTCGGCTCTTCCAATTGTTTGACCTTTGCCATGCTGATCGGCCCGGTCCCGCCTTTGGGACGAACCGGCTTAGGAAGAAGTTGTCCCGAACGCAATAGTGTCTGCGCTTGTTTGGCTTCTGTATTTTCCGGGATTAGTTGCAAACACTTGGCGATCAATTCCAGCGCCTTATCCGGTTTGCCAGTGCGCTGCAAGATGCTTGCCAGCGCCAGATATTCGGTGACAGCCTGTTTATTTTGATTGAGCCGTTCGTGAACCATTGCCAGCCGCGTGTGCGCCATCACATGATCGGGGTTAAG
The DNA here is from genome assembly GCA_021796155.1 of Chloroflexota bacterium. The sequence goes on along the minus strand of JAJYOO010000157.1, from coordinate 3,297 downwards.
CGTTGTAACGCGCACCCAATTCTCGATGGCCTTGTTGACATCACGTTGGCCGAGGAAAGCTTCGGCGGCTTTCATCGCGGCTTCGACCGCCATTTGGAGGTCGCCGAGGCGTTCGGAAATTTGGGCGATCTTTTCGAACGCTGCCGGATCGTTTGGAGAAAGTTTCGCTACCTGCTGGTAAAGCCGCAAGGCTTCGTCGAATTCGCCAAGCTGGTATAAAGCCAGTGCGAGGCTGTTGAGAGCTTTGGGTTCATCGGGAGATTCCTGCAAAGCCCTGCGATACGCGGCCGCGGCTTTTTTCCAATCCTGATCCCAGGCCGCCGAGTGGCCCTCGTTCATTGCTTTTTGGAAAACGTCTTCTCGTCCGGGCATAAGTCTATTTTACCGCTGGAACTTGTACTGGTTGACTCTTTAATGATTTTGTATTGGAACAAAAAACTTTTTCTATTTCTCTTGTGGACTTTGTGTTCCTGCTGTGAAATTATTGGATGACTTTCATTTCGCCCCAGTTCGGACCGAAGCGGGCTTCCGTCAAAAGAGGAATATCCAATGGGTAGGCGGATTCCATTACATCGCGCACAACGCTGACGGTTTTCTCCAGTTCTTCCTTTGGGACTTCCAACACGAGTTCATCGTGGACTTGTAAAAGCATCTGTGCATTTAATTTCGCTTTCTTCAACGCAGGCGGGATGTGCAGCATGGCAATCTTCATGATGTCTGCTGCTGTGCCCTGAATGGGCGCATTGATAGCTTCGCGTTCCTCACGATTTTTCATTTGCACATTTTGCTTGCTTTGCAGTGCCGGGAAGTAGCGGCGGCGTCCAAGCAACGTTTCAACATAACCGTTCTTGGCGGCGTCTTTGCGAATGCCATCCAGGTATTTTTTGATTCCAGGGAATCGAGTGAAATAGGCTTTGACGAATTCTTCGGCTTCGGCCAGCGTGAGTTCGGTTGAACGCGTCAAGCCAAACGCTGACATTCCATAAATGAGTCCAAAGTTGATGGCTTTCGCATGGCGACGCATTTCTTTCGTTACTTGATCGAGCGGGACGTTATAAATCGCTGCGGCGGTTGTAGCGTGGATGTCCTGTCCCGCGCGGAAGGCGGATAACATACCTTCATCTTTTGCCATATGCGCCACGATGCGAAGTTCGATTTGCGAATAATCAACGGAAAGCAAAACACTTCCTTTTGCGGCGATGAATCCGTTTCGCACACGGCGGCCTTCCTCAGTGCGGATGGGAATATTTTGCAGATTCGGATTCGAGGAAGACAAACGTCCAGTCACCGCGCCGGTTTGGCTGTAAGAGGTGTGAACGCGTCCAGTCTTTGGATCGACCGCGGCAGGCAAGGCTTCAACGTATGTGGATTGAAGTTTGGAAAGTTCGCGGTGTTCGATCACCATATCCACAACCGGATGTTTTCCGCTCAACGCATCGAGAACATCCGCTGATGTTGAATAATGTCCGCTGGCGGTTTTGCGGCCGCGGTCGGGCGGTTCGAGACGCAGACGATTGAAAAGAACATCGGAAAGCTGCTGTGTCGAATTGATGTTGAACGTTTTTCCAACCGCGTCATAAACTTGCTTTTCGATCTCGCTCATTCGGCCCGCGAGTTCTTTTGAAAGTTTCTTAAAGAATGGCAAGTCGAGCAGAACGCCGGTCATTTCCATCTCGGCGAGCACAGGCATCAACGGCATTTCGATTTCATCCATCAAATTTTTTCCATGCACGCGTTCGACTTCGGCCTGCATAATGGGTAGGAGCCGCAATGTTGATTCAGCATCCGCTGCGGCGTAGGGCGCAACTGATTCGATTGCAACTTCCGCCATCGTGAGCTGATGTTTGCCTTTGCCGATCAGTTCTTCGATGTGAGTCATTTCTTCGCCGAGGCGTGTAAAGGCCAGATTCTTCAGTCCAAGATCATGTGAGGATGGATTGACCACAAACTCAGCAATCATTGTGTCGATGGTGATGGGCGAGACGATCAATCCATGCCGCGCTAAAACGATGTAATCGTATTTGGCGTTGTGGGCGACTTTTGGGATTTTGAAATCGGTTAATGGATCATGGAGGATGAAGACGACTTGGTCCATTGGCAGATTGTTTCCGGCTAGATGGCCGACTGGAATGTAATATCCAATGCCCTCTTTGAGTGATAATGAGATACCAACAATGTTGGCTTGCGTTTCTTCCGTGGATGTTGTTTCTGTATCGAACGCAATGACTTTGGCTTTGGAAAGTTCTTTCGCCAGGTTTTTCAACTTGTCGAGCGTATCAATGATCCTGACTTCGATGGAGGATTTGATTTGGTCAACGACAACCGCTTTCGGCGCGGTGTCGAAAAGTGAAAGCTGTCCGCTGGAGGGTTTGGCAGATGAGCTTTCAGTCGCAGAGGAAGTCGATTTGCCGGTCAGCTTTTCAAGGGCTTTGATGAGCGTGCGGAATTCAAGTTCTGCAAAAAACGCTTCGATGCGACTCGCGTCGAAGTCATGTGCTTTCGCATGTCCGAGATCAAGTTTGATATTCAAGTCAGTCTTGATGCATGCGAGGTCTCGGCTCATCATTGCTGACGTTTTACCGGAATCAAGTTTTGTCTTCCAGCGGTTTTCGACTTGATCTATATTTTTATAAATGTTATCGAGCGTGTCAAATTTTTCAAGCAGAGAAATCGCTGTCTTTTCGCCGACGCCGGGAACGCCCGGAATGTTATCCGATTTATCGCCGACGATGGCTTTGTAATCCACAACCTGATCGGGACGCACGCCAAGCTTTTTGATCACATCCTCGTCGGTGACGTAATTCTGATCATCGCCCGCGAGATAAACCGCGGTGCGTTTGTTTACAAGCTGCAAAAGATCGCGGTCGCCGGTGATGATCTTTGTGCCAAGTCCTTGATCGGCGGCAATGCGAGCCACCGAGCCAAGTACATCATCGGCTTCGTAGCCTTCCATTTCGAGCCGCGGAATGTTGAATGCATCGACAAGTTGGCGGATGCGTTCGATCTGCGGACGCAAGTCTTCTGGCATTTTGGCGCGTGTGCCTTTGTATTCTGGAAAAATTTTGTCGCGGAATGTTTTGCCGGTATCGAATGCGACCGCGAGATATTCAGGCTTTTCCTGTTCAAGGATTCGTAAAAGTTCACGCGCGAATCCATAAATTCCCGCGGTCGGTTCGCCTTTGGACGTCTGCCAGCGCTGCGAAGTTGAACCGGCAGTCAACGCAAAGTACATGCGATAGGCGAGGGCGTGTCCGTCAATGAGATAAAGGGTAGGTGGCATTTTCAGTAACCAGTTCT
>JAJYOO010000156.1 GCA_021796155.1 Chloroflexota bacterium | reverse complement strand
CAACTTCAATATATCCGCAAGAAGCGAGGGGCGGTGTGACATTGTCTCACAACAAGAGGCCGCGGATTCGATTCTTATCGCCCGCCCGCGATGACGCGGGTGGTCAAGACGTACCTCTACTTTTTTGTTAGGTTTTTGTAACCTTGCTGATATGAAAACGATTCCTGCCCAAAAGTACAATCGAACCCGGAGGCTTAGTGAGAATGCAAGGCAAAGGGACAATTCTATACGTTGAAGATAATCAAGATAACCGAAACCTGGTCCGTCGCGTGCTGGGAGTGGAAGGCTTCTCAGTGGCAGAGGCCAAAGACGCTGCCCAGGCGCTCGAACGTCTCGAAACCGGATCCATTGACTTGATCCTGATGGATATTAATATGCCCGACATGGACGGCTACACATTGACAGCGAAGATCAAATCCATGCCCAAATATAAAGACGTGCCGATCATTGCGGTAACTGCCAATGTAATGCGCGGCGACCGCGAACGTTCGCTGGAAGCCGGTTGTGATGGTTACATCCAGAAGCCGATAGACATTGATACTCTTGCACAACAAATCGAACGCTTCCTGACGAGGAACACCAATGGTTAATCCACCCATTTCAGATACGCAGCCAATTCGCAAGCCGACTATCCCAAAAGACGCGACGGTACTGGTTGTCGAAGATAATGTTTCAAACTTTGTTTTGATCGCCCGTATGTTGGGCTATCTTGGGATTCATTGCGAGTGGAAAACATCCGGCTACGAAGTCGTGGAATATGCAGATACGCTGCCTCGTCTCGATTTGATCTTGATGGACATCCGGCTCCCATACGAAGACGGTTACGGGGCGCAAAAGAAAATCCGCGCCGCGGAAAGATTTAAGTCCGTGCCCATTGTGGCGGTCACTGCCGAAGCCAGCCTTGAACAGATGAACAAAGCCAAGTCATCAGGCTTCGACGGGTTTCTCGGCAAGCCGTTGGACCCGGATCGTTTTCCCGATCAGATTCGCCGCATCCTGAGCGGCGAGCAAGTATGGGAGTTTGCATAACCGGCAATGGCCCTCCAGACGAAGTCAACCGCAAATCGTAATCCCCACTTTCAGTCCAGCCTGGCGCGCACGCTAGCCCGGACGCTTATCATTTTCACGTTCATCCCACTGACGCTGATGGCGGGAGCGGCTTACTTCCGCACACGCACATTACTGCGCGACCAAATCTTCAATCAAATGCAGGCGCAATTGACGAATCAGCTTACGCAGACGGATTTGGCAATCAAAACCAAAGAGATCAGGCTGGATCGTCTCGTGCGCGGTCCCGACTTTGCGAACGAATATCAGACTTCCCTACAAAACGCTCCACAAAGCAATCAGTTTGCTTTGGTGCGCGATAGTCTCACTACGGCCATGCAGGCGACTAATCCACAAAGCGGCCAAGCTACATTTAATCAGTTCTTTATTATGCGGGCAGATGGGACAATCCAGATTGCCAGCAGGCAGCAATGGGAAGGCACTTCTTTAAAAAGCAATCCAATCTATCAAAAGCTGACGGCAGCCGATCACCAATCATTCACAACGTATGATTTCTCGCCGCTTTATCCATCTCAATTGGTTTTATTAACTGTATCGCAATACCGTTCATCCAGTGGATCGCCGATAGCGACAGTGGTTGGCGTCACCGAACAGCAGAGCATGCAAGGCGTTTTATCCAGCCTGGTGATGATCAACCCGGCGGCCAACGCTTATTTTGTAACAGACAATAACACATTTATTGGCGTTGATCCGTACACGAATCAGCTTTCGGTATTCAAGCCTTCGACGTCTCAAAGCAGCGCGCTTGCTCCTGCGTTGGATGCTATGATGAATCAAGGCGTTGCCACGCCGCGTTCACTGGAATTCAACGCGGCCAATGGAAGCCCGGTCGTTGCACAGGCCACATGGGTTTCAAGTATGGGGTCTGGCGTTGTGATCGAAATACCGCAGGACCAGGTCTTTGGACAATTGAATAGCCTGATCCCGTTCACCATTGGCGTTTTCCTGATCGCGATGCTAGCGATGGGTGCGGTGATTTCTTTAAGCACTACGCGCGTTTTCCGCCCGCTGATCACGCTGGCCGAAATTACCCAGCGTTTCGCCGCTGGAGACTTCAGCGAACGCGCCGAGGTCAGAAGTTCCGACGAGGTTGGGCGGTTATCTGGTTCATTTAACAAGATGGCAGAAGAATTGAGCGGAATGTATCGCTCGCTGGAACAAAAAGTGGACGAGCGCACGCGGCAAATTCGCATTGCCGCTGAAGTTGCTCAACGCATCACTTCGACGACGAACCTGGACGAATTGCTCAACCGCACCGTCGAGTTGATCGTCGAACAATTCAATTTTTATCATGCCAGCATTTTCCTGCTGGATCGCGGCGGCAAGTTTGCCTTGTTGCGCTCGGCTTATGGCCCAGCTGCGAAAGAAATGATGGCGCGCGGTTACCGGTTGGAGGTCGGATCGGCTTCCATCATGGGCTGGGTCACGGCAAACAATGAGCCGCGTATTGCATCGGACGTGGCTGAAGATCCGATTCACTTAAAAAATGAATTACTACCAGAGACGCGTTCTGAGGCCGGTATTCCGATTTCGGTCGGCGGACTTGTGCTTGGCGCGCTCGACGTTCAAAGCACGCAAGCCAACGCTTTCGGTCCCGAAACCATTGTGGTGCTGCAAACACTTGCAAGTCAGATTGCGGTCGCGATTCAAAATGTAGGACTGGTCGCGTCAACGGAGGTCAACTTCCAGGAGTTGGAACGTTTATATCGCGCCAGCCGCCAGATCGCATCAGCGGAATCAAAATCCGAGGCGTTGCAAGCCGCAGCGCGCGCGTTGCAGGATTCTCCATATCCAGCCGCGATCCTTTCTGTAAGCGGTGGGCAGCTACAAGTCGAGGCTTTGAACGATCAAAGCGAGGTAGATGCCTTGCGCGTGGCAGCCCGCGACCTGTCGGCTGATCTGGATCTCATCCAGAAATATTTGTCTGGCAGCGCGGTGATTACAGAGACCAAATCAACCACATTGCCTGTACCACTCACGCGCCTTGTGCGCCAGATGAATTATCAATCAGCAGCGTTCATTCCAATCACAAGCAACAGCCAGTTGGTCGCCCTTATCATCATCGGCGGGCAGAAACAAACGCTGACCAGCGCGTCCGTTCAGCCATACGCGAACATGGCCGACCTGGCAAGTACTGCGCTCGATAAGATCGCAGAAAAAGGTAAAGAACAGGAACAGTTGGCAGAACGCGAAGCACTGGCGTCCATCAGCCGCGCGGTAGCCGAATCGTCAGCAGAGCAAAGCCAGTTCTTCCACGAACTTCATGAACAAGTAAAACGCAGCATTGGCGACTACGCGTTCATGGTTACCTTGTACGATAAGTCAACCCAAGCCATTAGTGTTCCTTATATGTACGAAGAAGGACGTGTAGGCCAGATCGAAGCTTTTCCATTGGGCGAAGGCCTGTCGTCCATTTTGATTCGAACCGGCCAGCCGCTTCTTATTGTTGAAGATTCAGAAAAGCGCGCCCGCCAACTTGGCGCAAAAGTGATCGGGAAGCCAGCCCAATCATGGATGGGCGCGCCGATGAGCATCCACAATGAACCGATTGGCGCGTTGGTCATTCAGGACCTTGAACATGAACACGCGTTCAACGAAGAAAATTTGAATTTCTTTACAGCGCTGGCAAACCAGGTGGCAACTGTTATTTACAACGCTCGTCTATTGGACGAAAGCCGCAAACGCGCTGTCCAATTGGAGACCGCGGCTGAAATCGCGCGCGACATCAGCGGATCACTTAACCTGGATGAACTGCTGCTCAAGGCTGTCAACTATATTCGCGACAGGTTTGATTTTTATCACGCAGCGATCTTCCTGCTGGATGCGTCGTCTGAGTATGCGGTGATCCGCGAAGCCACCGGTGAGGCCGGAGCGCAGATGAAACGCACCGGACACAAACTTGGCATTGGAGGAAAATCCATTGTCGGATATGTGGCCGGACGCGGCGAGCCGTTGATCGTCAATGACACCATCAAGGACGCGACATATTACGCGAATCCGCTTTTGCCCGACACGCATGCGGAGGCCGCCCTGCCACTGAAGGTCGGCGAACGAATCGTCGGCGTGATTGATGTGCAAAGCCAGCACCCCTATGCATTCACCGACGACAACATGCGTACGCTTCAAATCCTGGCAGACCAGATGGCCGTTGCCGTCGTCAACTCGGAATTGTTTGCAGAAACGCAGGAACATCTTTCACAACATCGCTTGCTGCATCACATCACAACATCTGCGGCATCTGGCACGACATTGGAAGAAGCGCTCGAAAGCGCGGTAACGGGACTACAAGTAACTTTAGGCGGCGACCGGGTGACTATTTTATTGACAGACCGAGACCGGAAGAATCTGGAAGTCAAAGCGGCGGTAGGTTACGCTGAAAACATTATGACAACCCGCATCCCAATTGGGGACGGAATCACCGGCTGGGCAGCTGCGCACCGCCGTCCACTGCGCGTGGATGATGTCAACAACGACCCGCGTTATATCCAGGCCAGCCCCAACACGCGTTCCGAATTGGTTATTCCACTGATTTATCGCAACGAGGTACTTGGCGTGCTGAACGTCGAAAGCGAACAGGTCGCGGCGTATACAGAGAATGACGAAGAAATGCTCGGAACGCTCGGCGGAAGTCTGGCAGCCATCATCGCCAACGCCCGTCTGCTGGAACAAATCCGCGCACAAGCTGAACGCGAACGCACCTTGTATGAAATTACGAACAAAATCCGCCGTTCAGCAGACATACAAACCATCCTTGCAACCACCGCCAGCGAATTGACCAAAGCAGTCGGTGCGCGCCAGACGCAGATCAAAATCATAACAGGGCAAAAGAACGGCGATGGCTCGCTTGAGGAAGGCGAGAAATGAACAGACATCACGCATCCACGACAACCAATCCGCAAACGGAAGTTGTTTATCAAAGCTGGCGTGAACATTATATTCGCCCGATGCTGATCGGCGCGCTTGGCTTTGGACTATTGGCGCTTATCCCCGCGCTGCTCAGTTCTTCAAACTATACTCTGGACGCGATCTTTGTTACCGCTTACGTGGGCGTCATCATCGTTGCATTCGCAAATTTTCCGTACTGGTTGAAGATAGGCGTTTTCCTTTTCATTACTTTTGCCCTGGGTTTGAGTGAGTTATTCTCCACCGGCATTCTGGGTGATGCGCTGTTTTTCTTCCTCGGCTTCATTATCTTCTCGACGATGATGTTCTCGCCGCGTGCGGGAATGGCTGCCACCGTAATCACAATCTTGACTTTCATTGTGATGGGCTGGTTAACCTTAAGCGGGCGCGTTGGGTTTATATCCACCGACGCCATGCCCGCCAAATTCACCGACTGGCTGAGTGCCACCGCCACGACTTTACTGTTTGGCGCCACAATCATTCTCGGCTTGCGGCGGCTTCAAATCGAGTTTCTGGATGCTCAAAAAAATCTGGCTAATGCGTTGAGCGATCTCGAAGCCCAACGCGGTTCATTGGAAGATCATATCGAAGAGAGAACGGTTCAATTAAGAGCCGTCAACGAAGTGGGACAGGTCGCAAACGCTATTCTTGATCCAGGAGAATTATCAACCCGCGTTGTTAATCTCATTTCAGATCGGTTTGGATTCTATTATGCGGCCATGTTCCTTCTGGACGAAAAAGGCGAATGGGCGCAACTTCAAGCCGCGACGGGCGAAGCTGGGCGCGTCTTGAAGGAAAACAAACACCGGTTGCGCGTTGGCGGAAAGAGCATGGTCGGTGCGGCAATCAGCACAGCCAGCTCCCGCATCACTCTGGACGTTGGGGCGGAACCAGTCCGATTTGAGAATCCCCTCCTGCCCTATACGCGTTCCGAGATCGCGCTTCCATTGATCGCTGGCGACCGCGTGCTGGGCGCGCTCGATGTGCAATCCACGCAGGAAGCAGCATTTGGTCCGCAGGAAGTTGATACGCTCCAAAGCATGGCGAACCAGGTGGCGATTGCGTTGGAAAACGCCCGACTCTTTCAGGAGTCGAGAAAGAGTCTGGAAGAAATGCGCTCCATCCAGCAACAATACATCCTCGATTCGTGGAAACCGCTGGCAGAACAGGAAGAACTTGAATACAAAGTCGGTGACGAAGAATTACCATCCAATGCTCCCAAATCTTTCCA
>JAJYOO010000155.1 GCA_021796155.1 Chloroflexota bacterium | reverse complement strand
AAGTCGTCTGCGAACAAAATTGACCTGATCGGATTGAGAGAAGCAAAAAAGATTTTTGGGTTTTATAAGCCGCTCGGTTATCGCATCATTTATACTTCCGCAAAAAAGAGCAAAGGCGTTGACGAACTCAAAGAACAACTTGCAAATAAAGTCAGCGCGATGGCCGGACCAAGCGGCGTCGGCAAATCGAGTCTGCTCAACGTGATTCAGCCGGGATTGGGTTTGGCGGTCAACGAAATCAGCGCGGTCAATAAGGGCCAGCACACGACCGTCACGCGCGAAATGTTCAAACTCGAAGGCGACGGTTTTGTGGCCGATACGCCCGGATGGAAATCGCTGGCATTATGGGACACCGAACCTGAAGAGATCGACGCGTATTTTCCAGAGCTTGCGCCGCTCGTGGCGAAATGCCAATTCAGCGATTGCACGCACATCCATGAACCGGGTTGCGCCGTGCGCGCCGCGTTGGACAAAGGTAAGATTCATCCCGAACGATACGAATCGTATTTGCGATTGCGCACGAGACAAGATTGACGATTATCAATTGACGATTTACGATTCACTAGAAAATGATGACTAACACTTCGACTATGCTCAGTGCAGGCAACTGGGGTTTGCTCGGTCACGAATGGGCTGTGGACATGCTTCGCCAGCATGTTGCACATGATGCCACGCGCCATGCGTATCTTTTCGCGGGACCTCCGGGCGTGGGACGCCGCACACTGGCTTTGCGTTTGGTCCAAGCCTTGAACTGCACGCAGACTGTTGAACCGGGTGTACCTTGCGGAAAATGTCGCGACTGCAAACAAATCGAAGCGATGCAACATCCCGATTTGACAATCATCCAGGCCGATTCCGAAGGCGGCACGCTGAAAGTGGATCAAGTCCGCGAGGCGCGCCGGTCGCTGATACTCAAGCCTTATCAATCCAAATATCGCGTTGCATTATTCCTTCGCTTTCAGGAAGCCAATGACAACGCGGCCAATGCCTTGCTCAAAACTCTCGAAGAAGCGCCGTCTTACGCGGTGTTGATTCTGACTGCCGATAATCCCGAAGGACTTTTACCAACCATCGTTTCGCGTTGTGAGGTTTTACGTTTACGACCTTTGCCGTTGGAAATCGTTGACTCATTTCTCAAAGAACGCGGTGCCGATGAAGACGCGGCACGTTTGATTTCACACGTCAGCGGTGGACGTCCCGGTTACGCTTTGCGACTTTTGCAGGATCCAAATGCCTTGTCGTTCCGCGACGAAAAGTTAGGCGATTTGCAAACGCTGCTTCCCGCGACGCGCGTGGATAAATTCTCCTATGCCGAGAAACTTTCCAAAGATAAAGATGGAATGCGGAATGTCCTTTTGCTTTGGCTTTCGTTTTGGCGCGATGTCTTACTGCGCGTGGGCGGCGCGTCCACGCCGATTGCAAATATTGACCGGGTGCAGGAAATCGAATTTTTAGCGGGACGCATCAATTTGTCCGAGGTGCGACGCGTGGTGTCCGATTTGGAAAAAGCTTTGTCGCAGCTCGAAGCCAATGTCAATGCGCGGCTGCTGGCTGAAGTCCTTTTGCTCGATTGGCCGAAGGTGTAATTCCAAAGCGCAGGTCACGTTTAAAACGTGACCTACTATGCTCGATCAGCGAAAAATTTAATTATTCAAGTTGGACATGTTTATATTTTTATCCATGCTAGAATCATGCATCCAATATGTGCTCCGCTGAATTCCTGCCTCGGCCAGCATTTGAAAAGATCCAGAATATTTACAATAACACTGCTGAACTTAATGATGAGTCGGCTCGAACTATGCCGCCTTTTGCAAGCACACTTCAACAACTAGTGGATGCATCTGGACATAGTTGTGAATTGGATGCCGGGGAAATTCTCGTCCGCGAAAACGAACCCGCCCATAGCGTTTACTGGATTGAAAGCGGCGCGCTGGCCATTCTTCAGGGTGAATTGGAAAATCCGCGTTTGCTGGGCTTCCGTCATCCCGGCCAGCTGGTGGGTGAGATCGCGTTGCTCGAGGATATTCCGCGCACGGCCAGTGTGGTTGCTGTTGTGCCAACACGTTTGAAGTCGTTGACGCACGATGAGTTTCATGAACTTCTCCAACGCAACCAGCGTGTAGGAATCGAGATCATGCGTCTGCTCAGCGCCCGCCTGCGGGAAATACAGCCTGCCGAGTACAGCGCAGGATTATTCGATCACTTGACCGGAGCGCTATCGCGTCAGGCTCTCGATGAACGTCTGGAGGAAATCATCAAGCGCGCACGCCTGTATCATTATGGCTTTTCCCTTTCCTTCCTCGACCTCGATCATTTTAAGGAAGTCAATGACAATTATGGACATGCACGCGGCGACAAGATTCTGGTAGCCTTTGCACAACGCGTGATGGCAGAACTTCGTACGACCGACCTGCTGTTTCGTTATGGCGGCGATGAATTCGTGCTCATCCTGCAAGGCACCGACCCGGTTCGTGGTCAGGCATTGATTCAGCGGCTTATCGAACAGGCACGCGCGGAACCCGTAAAAGGGAATCCGCCGATCCATATTTCATTCAGCGCGGGAAGTGTGAACTTTCCTGAAGACGGCGATACGCCGGAAGCGTTATTAAAAGCTGCTGATGAACGCCTTTATCATTCCAAGCGGAACGGGCGCGGCCGCGTCAGCGCGAGACAAGGTCAGTAGGCGAATTGCCAATTTAGAAGATTCGTCCCCTTCCATTAATTGATTAGCAATTTATAATCGTCCCGCCATGACAGAATCCACTCCCAACAATTCCATTGACCACAAGAATATAAAACAACCGCCGCTGCTCTACGATGAAACGCAGGCAATCATCACCAAGGTCGAAAAGCAGATCGGCACAAAGCTGCTTGTTTATTGGACATCCGACCGAGGCTCGGTCTGTGATAACGATGTAATTGCCTTGTATGAAATTTTCAAACATATCGGCCCGACGGAAGATATTTCCCTGTTCATAAAATCGAATGGCGGCGACGTGGAAGCTTCGCTGCGTCTGGTAAACCTGATGCGCGAATACAACAAACGCGTCCACGCGCTGGTGCCGCTCGAAAGCGCGTCCGCTGCGACGATGATTGCCCTCGGTGCGGACGATATCAAGATGGGCCCGCTGGCGCATCTCACCGCAATTGATTCATCCCTCGTGCATGACCTTTCACCAATTGACGAACGCAACAACCGCCGCGTCAGCGTCAGCCAGGATGAACTGGCGCGCATCGTCTCGCTATGGAACGCCAACTCGAAGGAACATCACAGCAATCCATACACCGACATCTTCCAATATATTCATCCGCTCGTAGTCGGTGCAATTGACCGCTCAAGTTCGCTCTCCATCAAAATCTGCAAAGAGATTTTGTCTTTTCATATCAAGGATGAAGCCGAATGTGACCGCATCAGCAAATTGCTGAACTCGGATTATCCGTCGCATTCCTATCCGATCACTGAGCGCGAGGCCAAGCGCATCGGATTGAATGTGTCCACGCTTGATTCAAAAGCAAATGATTTGTTACTAGAACTCAACGCGTTATATTCCGAGATGGCGCAGAAAGCGCTGACGGATTTCAACGAATATAATTACCACGACAACGAAATTCTCAACATCCATGAAGCCAAAGGCGTGCAGATTTATTATCAGAACGACAAAGACTGGAATTACATCCAGGCTGAACGCCGCTGGCAAACCTTGAACGATGAGTCTTCCTGGCGCAAAGTTGAAAAAGTCAAAGGCCAGAAGGTGCAATCTATTTTGCATATTCGGTAAGCTTTACTGCAAAGAAGGAAGTTGGCATGTGTAGAAGCATTAAAGTTTTGCGTTTATCGGATCACATCGCGACCGAACAGGAAATCAATGAAGCCGCACTCCAATACGTCCGCAAGGTGAGCGGATATCGAAAGCCGTCCAAAACCAATCAGGCCGCGTTCGATGCGGCAGTCCGCGAGGTGGCATTGTCCACGCAAAAACTGTTATCGAATCTTTCCATCAAAGCAGAACATACTCAATAGCGGTTTGTCCATCATCGCGAAAGGAAATGGTTAACAGAAGCCAGGCGGATTGTCACATCCTTAATGGAAAGCACACATACATTCAAAATCTCTTCGAAATGGTATCGAAGAGATTTTTGCAAATAGATAGACAACAAACAAAAATGAAGGCGGGGTTTTCAACATTGCAAATTGACTCTTTCTCATCGTTATCTTAGAATTGCCCAAGTTAGTAATAAGTGCGGGTGCAACGACCCAGGTCCTCGATTTGGCCGCTTCTTCCACTGCGATTATTTTCTTTTTTGGATAAGGGCCCTGGCGAGCAACCAGCGGAACCGACCGTGCGGTTTTGCCATTCCAATCTTTCATTGGGCGAGGGTGTATGCTGGACTTATCCATCAATCTACGACGAGGAACATCGGTTTCTTCTATAAGGAAGTTCGTGTTTACAGCCAGCGTATTGCTGGCTATTTTGTTTCAGCCGCGGGGACAAACATTCGCCGCGCCGCTCCCTGAGCCGGCGCAACCCGTTCCACTCCAGACGCCGGTTCCGCAGGTTTCGGTCAGCGTTGGGAACGTCAGCCTGGGTTCTAATTTCACCATAACCGCCACATTCAACAGCACAGGCGATTCATCCGGCTATGGCCCAACGGGTTACGGACCTTTCATTGATCTTTATATCCCGCGCACGGGCGCAGATGGAATCTATCCCGGCACCACGCCCAATCCGGGCGGGAATTTATATGATGGCATTTTCCCGGCTCAACCGGCAGACCCGGCCAGCCCCGATTCCCCACAAGTGAACTACACTGCCACGTATCAAGGCAACGCGCTCACCGTTTACACGTTGACTTTTCCAAACACCGGCAGCGGATGCGCCAGCGGGGAATATCCAGTGGATCATCCATTGGCGCTCGATACTTCAGGAAATTTTCTTAAAGTCTGCGGCAAGCCCGGCGATCAATTGGTTGTGGTCGTCCTGCCCTTCGGTTCGTTTACGCCCGGCCAGCCTCCGGTAACCGTGAACATCCCGGCTTATCTCAGCCCGCTTGCGGATTTGGGGACCGCCTTATCCATCCGCGCCCGGGCCGGTTTTCAATTCGGCGCAACGCCAACCGTGGACTGGTGCTGTACCACACCAACAGATACCACGATCCTGTCTGACACAGGTGTGCCGTCAACCTGGTCTGCACACGGCGATGTCAACCCGACGGTGATCAGTTTTTCGAAAAGCGGCGGGGCTGATACAGCCACCGGGCCGAACTATCCGCACACCTATAAATTGACAGTTGATATTGCCGACGGCCAGACAGTTACAAATATTGATATTACCGATCCACTGCCGCCCAACATCTTTTATTTGGGAAATTTGCAATCCACTCCGCCCGCTGATAGCGTTACAGAGCCATCGGCAGGAGGGCCGTACAGCGGTCAAAGCATAACACTTCACTACAATTCAGTTACTGGTGCATCCGGAAATGATATTACTGTCACGTTCGAATATTACATTTCGGATTTGAACGCGAGCAGCGGAGACATTATTCCTCCAACCACCGGCGCTCCAACCTCGACTTCAAACTCGGCCTCGATGACGGGAACCTGGACTCCGCTGGACACGCGCGATGCCCCGACGCCTGTATCCGGCACGGGAGTCGGGACCGGAACGAATCGCTCGCTCAAAGTCACGAAGACCAGCAGCGATGTGTATGATCCCGATGCAAACGGCCCGACGCCGGGCGACATTATCCAATACACAATCAACTTTGATATCTCGGATTATTTTGCATTCCAGAATCTTGTGGCAACGGATTTGATCTCAGATGGCCAGCATTTTTATACCGACGCAACTCATGTGCCACAATTGACCGTTTGGGAAAATGGCACGACAACCGGGCCAGTCACATTTGCAGCGGGTAATTACGCTGTACTGTGCAATTACACAGGCGGGCCGGGACCGGAATGCAGCGGCACGGATGGCAGCCTTACTTTGGGAACCACACAGGCAACCTTCGATATTTCAGGACAGTTGACAACCAGCCGCAGCGGACAGGATCAAATGCTGGGCGGCCTTGTGAATGATGGCGGTTCGACAAACGACGGTCCAACCGGCGGCCAGATCATTTTCTATACCAAGATTCTGGATCATTACACCGATCAGTTCGGCGGCACAAATATCAAGCAAGGCGACTCACTGGATGATTCGGCCACAAGATTCTGG